>NZ_JAQISY010000012.1:0-50864 GCF_028618465.1 Bartonella sp. MM73XJBT
ATTTATTTGGATAAACAAGATGTTCTGGTCATCAGTCCCAATCTAGCAAGAGATATTTTAAAGCATAATCAACAGGGAGCACAGGTATGTGGTTGGAAAGATGGTCAAGAAAGAAGATAACACAAAACAACTGACAGAAACGGAACAACAGCTTCTTCATGAGATGATAGAAACGTACCAAGGCATAAAGATGATGTTACGCTTTATGAAGTGGATTGCCCTTATTGTCTTCATGTTTGTAATCGATTTAGCTCGTTTTATGGAGGCGCTAGACAATATTCTCTCACACTGTAAAAAATGGCTCACGAAGAGTTAGAGCTTTTTTAGCCATTATTACTCCTTAAAAAGGTCAGAGTGTGTCCCAGTCCAAATAAGATGTAATTTTTCACCTTCAATCCGATAAATTAGCAACCAATCTGGTTTGAAATGACTATCATGACAACCAGCCCAATCACCTTTTAGTGGGTGATCGCAATAATGTCTTGGTAATGGTTTCTATTCGATCAGTAAGCTCAATAGTGTATGCAGTTTATTCATATTTTATCGCGTTTTTCCGCCTTGCGCACGTCACGTTTGAATTGTCCTGAACGAACAGGAAACAGCATATTAGATTCCTAAGTCTTTAAATAAGGCATCAGCGTCTTTAAACATCTCACCTTTACCCTCATCTAATTCCTTTATAGCTTTGCGTGTGATACGATTAGGTACTTTAATATCAAAAGGCAAACAACCTTCTTCAGCTACACGCAAGAATGTTATGCGGATAAGATCTGATGCGCTTAATCCCATACGTTCTAAGGTAATCATTGCTTGTTTTTTCATTTCAGTGGGAATGCGGGCCCGAACAACTGAAAATCGGCTTTCTCATAGTATCCTCCAATGCATTAATGGCTATTGTGGAGTAGCTACATTATAGCCTCAAGTTAATTTCTAAAATTAGAGACCCTCTGGATATTTGGTACGGCTAAAAAAACACTTCGAAAAGAAGTTCTGATTCGCAATAATTAAAGCTATATTAGAAAATCCTATTTCGTCACTTTTACTCAAACATCCCTAACCTTAAAAAAGGTGTGAGAAACCAATAGCTTATTTGTCATATAAAATGAAATGGTGGGCGATGAGAGACTCGAACTCCCGACATCCTCGGTGTAAACGAGGCGCTCTACCAGCTGAGCTAATCGCCCAATGCAATGATCAGCAATTGAATGAGCACTCTTTAAGGAAAAAAAATTGTAAACGCAACAATAAAGATGATGTTTGACGATTTTTTTTAAAAAATGCATAAGTTTGCTTGACATCAATGAATGAACCCCTTACACGACCGCTTATACCAATCATAAATTGGTTTGGAATGTGCGAGTGTAGCTCAGTTGGTTAGAGTGCTGGCCTGTCACGCCGGAGGTCGCGGGTTCGAGCCCCGTCACTCGCGCCATTTCTAAGTTTCTTTATCAAATCCTGTTTTATTGAGTAAAATGCCTTTGTATGCAGAATATATAGCCGTAAAGTGTTAGCTTTAGAGTACTCTTTAAAATAGAGATTTTTCTTCTTTTTATGTGCTTTATAAGAATAAGGCTTGCGTCTTTTTTTGCTCTGCGTTACCTATGTCGATAGGAAAAGTGCCGCCCAACATGTCATTAAAATCATACGAGCGGGATTAATAGAGCAATTAATAATTTCTATTTGATTTAATAATGTGGAGTGATTACGTTAATTCATATCATTTCATTTAAGGTGGAAGCAGATTATGACTCATTTATTGAGCTCTTATTTACCGGTTTTGATCTTTATCATTGTTTCAGCAGTTATTGCGGGGGTTCTTTTAATTGTGCCTTATATTGTGGCTTATCGTTCTCCTGATCCAGAAAAATTATCGGCTTATGAATGCGGGTTTAATTCGTTTGATGATGCGCGCATGAAGTTTGATATTCGTTTTTATTTAGTATCAATTTTGTTTATTATTTTTGATCTTGAAGTTGCTTTTCTTTTTCCTTGGGCAGTTTCGTTTAGTTCGATAGGGATTTTTGGCTTTTGGTCAATGATTGTGTTTTTAGCACTTTTAACTATCGGATTTATATATGAATGGAAAAAAGGAGCTCTTGAATGGGATTAATATCTGACAATTCCATGATGATTGCTCCAAAGTCAAAAGGGATTATTGATCCCAATACGGGCAAGTTGATAGGTGCTGATGACGAGTTCTTCCGTGATGTGAATGCTGAATTATCAGATAAGGGATTTTTAGTTACCTCAGCAGATGCCTTAATCACTTGGGCGCGTACCGGATCTCTCATGTGGATGAGCTTTGGTTTGGCTTGTTGTGCTGTCGAAATGATGCAGTGTTCCATGCCTCACTACGATAATGAGCGTTTTGGATATGCACCACGCGCTTCACCCCGCCAATCAGATGTGATGGTCGTAGCGGGTACTCTAACAAATAAGATGGCACCGGCTTTAAGAAAAGTCTACGATCAAATGCCAGAGCCACGTTATGTGATCTCTATGGGGTCATGTGCAAATGGTGGTGGATATTATCATTATTCTTATTCAGTTGTACGTGGCTGTGATCGTATTGTGCCTGTGGATATTTATGTTCCAGGGTGTCCTCCTACGGCGGAGGCATTGCTGTACGGTATATTATTGTTACAGAAAAAAATCCGTCGTACTGGTTCTATAGAGCGATAGGGGGCTCATTGTTATGATGAATGAAACATTGGTTGAACTTGCTACCTATTTGAAAAGTAGATTAGGTGATAAGCTTGAAGAAACCATTCTGGCATTTGGTGAATTGACTATTGTTTCGCGTCTTGATGCAATTACAGACGTTTTAATGTTTGTTCGTGATGATTCTTGCTGTCAGTTTATTAATATTACAGATATTAGCGGTGTTGATTATCCGTTTCGTGATAAACGTTTTGATGTTTCTTATCAACTCTTATCCCCTCGCGAGAATTTACGCTTGCGTGTTAAAGTGCGTACTGATGAAAATACTCCCGTTGCCTCTGCATGTTCTATTTACCCTGGGGCAGAGTGGTATGAGCGTGAGACGTATGATATGTATGGAATTTTATTTTCAGGGCATCCTGATTTAAGGCGGATTTTAACGGATTATGGTTTTGAAGGGCATCCTTTGCGCAAAGATTTTCCTGTAACTGGATTTGTTGAATGTCGTTATGATAATGAGGTAAAGAGAGTGGTTTATGAGCCGGTTGTTTTGCGACAAGAGATGCGTAATTTCGACTTTCTTTCTCCTTGGGAAGGAGGGCAACATGTTTTACCATGTGATGAAAAAGGGGATGTCAATAAATGACATTGAAGCAGGTAAGGCTTAAGATGAGAGTCTAAATTCTTAGAATAATCGAGTTCTTAGTAATGAGAGTTTTTGTTAATATTTGATATCAAGTTTTTTAGAAAAGCAAGGGGTTTATTGTGGCTGAGGTCAATGTTCGGAACTTTAATATCAATTTTGGACCGCAGCATCCTGCAGCGCATGGGGTTTTGCGCATGGTTCTGGAATTAGACGGTGAAGTTGTTGAGCGTGTAGATCCGCATATTGGATTGTTGCATCGCGGTACCGAAAAATTAATGGAAACAAAAACCTATCTTCAAGCTGGCCCTTATCTGGATCGTTTAGATTATGTTGCTCCTATGAACCAAGAGCATGCTTTTGTACTTGCTATTGAAAAATTATTGGGCGTTGAGGTTCCAAAACGAGGGCAGTTAATACGTGTTTTGTTTTCTGAAATTGGGCGTATTCTTAATCATTTACTTAATGTAACAACGCAGGCAATGGATGTTGGTGCACTGACGCCACCACTTTGGGGATTTGAGCAACGCGAAAGATTGATGATTTTTTATGAGCGTGCGTGTGGAGCACGTCTTCATGCCAATTATTTTCGTCCTGGTGGTGTGCATCAAGATTTACCAGAATCTTTAATTGAAGATATTGGCAATTTTATTGATCCGTTTCTTATTGCTCTTGGTAAGCTTGATGCACTTATAACGCCAAATCGGATTTTTAAGCAGCGTAATGTAGATATTGGGGTGGTGAGTATTGATGAGGCTTGGGCGCGTGGTTTTTCTGGGGTTATGATTCGTGGAGCCGGTGTAGCATGGGATTTGCGTAAGAGCCAACCTTATGAGTGTTATGATGAAATGGAATTTGATATTCCTGTAGGTAAGAATAGTGATTGTTATGACCGTTATTTGATTCGTATGGAAGAGATGCGGCAATCAGCAAAAATTATGCGCCAATGCGTGAATCGTTTGCTTAGTACTGAAAAAAATGGACCAGTTTCGAGTTTAGATCGTAAAATTGTACCCCCAAAGCGAAGCGAAATGAAAAGTTCGATGGAAGCGCTTATTCACCATTTTAAACTTTATACGGAAGGCTTTCATACTCCTCCTGGTGAGGTATATGCTGCTGTGGAAGCTCCAAAGGGTGAGTTTGGAGTTTATCTTGTTTCTGATGGTACGAATAAACCTTATCGTGTCAAGTTGCGTGCTCCTGGTTTTGCTCATCTTCAGGCTATGGACTTTTTAACCAGAGGGCATATGTTGGCGGATGCTACCGCTATTTTGGGTTCGATTGATATTGTTTTTGGGGAGGTTGATCGCTAATGTCCGTACGCCGTCTTGCAGATGATATCTATCAGCCTACAGAGTTTTCTTTTACAAAAGAAAATCAGATGTGGGTGAAAAATACCATAGAAAAATATCCTGTCGGGCGCGAGCAGTCTGCTGTTATTCCATTACTCATGCGTGCTCAAGAGCAAGATGGCTGGGTGACACGTGCTGCGATTGAACATATCGCGCAGATTCTTTCCATGGCTTATATTCGAGTTCTAGAGGTTGCAACTTTTTATACTCAGTTTCAACTCAAACCCGTTGGAACAAAAGCACATATTCAAGTTTGTGGAACAACTCCCTGTATGTTACGTGGATCTGATGAATTGATTAAAGTTTGTCAGAAAAAAATTCATCATGATCCTTTCGTTACTAATCCGGATGGAACATTATCATGGGAAGAGGTAGAGTGTCTTGGCGCTTGTGTTAATGCTCCCATGGTTATGATTTTCAAGGATACTTATGAAGATCTTACAGCTGAGCGTCTTGAAGAAATTATTGATGCATTTGAAGCGGGAAAAGGTTCTGAAATAGCGGTTGGTCCACAAAATAGCCGTAAATCATCGGAGCCGATTAGCGGTTTAACTTCTCTTATTGATGAAGAAAAGAAGTCACTGAAATCTTCAAAGAAAAAGGATAAAGAAGGAATGGAAGCATAGTAAATATTTTTTCTGATAAAAGATATTTTATTGTTTTATTCATTGCAGAAACATTTGATGAAAAATAAAAATTTTTGAAAAAATGTTTAAGAATTGCGTTTGAGGAAAAGCTAAAAATGCTACGGGTAATAGAAAAAAAGGTGGGGTATGTTAGCTGATAAGGATCGCATTTTCACCAATCTTTATGGTTTAAAAGACAAATCACTAAAAGCTGCAATGTCGCGTGGGCATTGGGACGGTACCAAGGCGATTATTGAAAAAGGCCGTGACTGGATCATTGATGAGGTCAAGGCATCAGGTTTGCGTGGACGTGGTGGTGCGGGTTTTCCTACTGGAATGAAATGGTCATTTATGCCCAAACAAAGTGATGGTCGTCCTCATTATTTGGTTGTAAATGCCGATGAATCAGAGCCTGGAACATGTAAAGACCGTGATATTTTACGCCATGACCCCCATACTCTCATTGAAGGATGTGCAATTGCTACTTTTGCCATGGGAGCGAATATTGCTTTTATTTATATTCGCGGTGAATATATTCGTGAGCGTGAAGCGCTTCAAGCTGCTGTTGATGAATGTTATAGTGCAGGTTTGCTTGGCAAAAAAACGAAATATGGGCATGCATGCGATATTATTATTCATCATGGTGCGGGTGCTTATATTTGTGGTGAAGAAACGGCTCTTCTTGAGAGCCTTGAGGGAAAAAAGGGACAACCTCGGCTTAAACCACCATTTCCTGCCAATATGGGAATTTATGGTTGTCCAACGACCGTCAACAATGTAGAATCTATTGCCGTTGTTCCAACGATTTTACGCCGTGGTGCTTCATGGTTTTCATCAATTGGACGTGCAAATAATGTTGGAACGAAATTGTTTATGGTTTCTGGACATGTAAATGCACCTTGTACATTTGAAGAAGCTCTTGGTGTTTCTTTTCGTGAGTTAATTGAAAAACATACAGGCGGTATTCGTGGCGGATGGAATAATCTTTTAGCAGTTATTCCAGGCGGGGCTTCTTGTCCAGTCGTTCGTGGAGAAGATATGGTTGATGCGATCATGGATTTTGATGGGATGCGTGATGTAGGGTCTTCTTTTGGTACTGGGGGTGTCATTGTTATGGATAAAACAACCGATATTATTAAGGCAATTTGGCGTATAGCTGCTTTCTTCAAGCATGAAAGTTGTGGTCAATGTACACCGTGTCGTGAAGGTACGGGGTGGATGATGCGTCTTTTAGGGCGTATGGTTGAAGGAAGAGCGCAAAAGCGCGAAATTGACCTTTTGTTTGAAGTCTCTAAACAGGTAGAAGGGCATACTATTTGCGCTCTTGGTGATGCAGCCGCATGGCCTATACAGGGATTGATACGTAATTTTCGTCCAGAAATTGAGCGTAGAATTGATGATTATACGCGAAATGTCGTGCAAAGAAAAAATCCTGCTTTGGAAGCGGTTGGATAGAGGTTTTTGTTTTATAGAGCAATGAAATGCAAATTTAAGTGGATTATCCGCAGGCTGGATGAGTGATGATAAATATCAAAGTTGATGGTAAAGAGATTGAAGTCCCTGATTACTACACGTTGCTTCAAGCTGCTGAAGCTGCTGGTGCTGAAGTGCCACGTTTTTGTTTTCATGAAACTTTATCAATTGCTGGAAATTGTCGCATGTGCTTGGTTGAGGTTAAGGGAGGACCTCCAAAACCTCAGGCGTCTTGTGCGATGGGGGTGCGCGATTTACGAGCTGGGCCTAATGGTGAAGCGCCAGAAATTTTTACCAATACAGAGATGGTAAAAAAAGCACGTGAAGGTGTGATGGAGTTTCTTCTCATCAATCACCCTTTGGATTGTCCTGTCTGTGATCAGGGGGGAGAGTGTGATCTTCAAGATCAAGCAATGCTCTATGGACGCGATTGTTCTCGATATACAGAAAATAAGCGTGCTGTAGAAGATAAATATATTGGACCACTTGTAAAAACTGTTATGACACGCTGTATTCATTGCACACGTTGTGTTCGTTTTACGACAGAAGTAGCAGGTATTTCTGAACTTGGATTGATCGGTCGTGGTGAAGATGCTGAAATTACGACATATCTTGAAAAAGCCATGACATCTGAGTTGCAAGGCAATGTTATTGATCTTTGTCCCGTTGGAGCTTTAACTTCAAAGCCTTATGCATTTCATGCACGTCCTTGGGAGTTGAGTAAAACAGAATCAATTGATGTCATGGATGCACTTGGGAGTGCAATCCGCATTGATAGCCGTGGTCGTGAAGTCATGCGGATTATGCCGCGGACAAATGAAGATGTAAATGAGGAATGGATTTCTGATAAGACACGTTTTATTTGGGATGGATTACGTACGCAACGCCTTGATAGGCCATATGTACGCAAAGATGGAAAACTTCAGTCTGTAAGTTGGACAGAAGCTTTTGAAAAGATAAAAATGGTGGTTTCTAAAACCTTACCAGAAAAAATGGGGGCAATTGCAGGGGATCTTGCGTCCATTGAAGAAATGTATGCACTTAAAAAATTACTCATTTCACTAGGATCTAACCTCTTTGATTGTCGTCAAAGAGGAATGGCTTTATCTTCTCAATTAGGCCGTTCGAGTTATATTTTTAATCCAACGATTGCAGGTATTGAACAGGCTGATGCATTGCTTATTGTGGGCTCTAATCCGCGCCATGAAGCAGCTGTTTTAAATGCGCGTATTTTAAAGCGTCAACGGATGGGACAGTTTCCCATCGCCTTAATTGGTGAGAAAGTCGACTTACGGTATCCTTATTCTTATCTTGGAACTGGTACTGATGCATTGAGTGCGCTTATTCGTGGAGAAGATGCGTATTTTAATGTCTTAAAAGAAGCGAAAAGGCCGCTTATCCTGATTGGGGAGGGGGCTGTTTCAGGTAAAGAAGGTTTAGCTATTGTAAAAAATCTTGCCAAATTAGCTGATAGTGTTGGAGCTCTTAGTGCGGAATGGAATGGCTTTGCAGTTCTTCACAATGCAGCATCAACGGTTGGGGGATTGGACATTGGTTTTACTTCTGAGCTTGGGGTTGCAAATATTCTTAAAACCTGTGAAGTTTTATTTTTGCTTGGTGCTGATGAAGTAGAATTAGCCAATACAAAAGCTTTTGTAATTTATATTGGTAGCCACGGTGATAATGGTGCACATGCTGCTGATGTTATTTTGCCGGCATCAGCTTATACTGAAAAATCAGGACTTTATGTGAATACAGAAGGACGTGTGCAAATGACAAATCGGGCTGGTTTTGCTCCAGGTGAGGCGAAAGAAGATTGGGCAATTTTACGTGCCTTATCGGATATTTTAGGGCAAAAACTTCCATTTGATACCCTTTCTCAGTTAAGACAGAAACTCTTTAATGATTATCCGCATCTTTGTGCCATTGATGATATCATACCTTCTGATATAGATAATCTTAAAGCGCTTGGTTCACATATGATTACTCTGGAACGGCAAGCATTTACTTCTATGGTTAGAGACTTTTATTTGACAAATCCGATAGCGCGTGCTTCTGCAGTTATGGCTGAATGTTCATCTCTTGCGAAAAATCGTGCCACGCAAGCTGTAGGGTAGGGGCAGAGGGAAAAGAATAATGATGTATGATTTCTTTATGACTTGGCTATTACCATTACTCATTATAGTTGGCAAAACACTTCTCCTTTTGGTCGTTCTCTTGATTTTAGTTGCTTATCTTCTTTACGCGGATAGAAAAATTTGGGCGGCTGTGCAATTACGGCGTGGTCCAAATGTTGTTGGTCCATGGGGGTTGTTGCAGTCTTTTGCAGATTTAATTAAATTTGTTGTTAAGGAGCCTATTATCCCTGCTGGTGCGAATAAGGGCGTTTTTCTTTTGGCACCATTCGTTTCTGCGACACTTGCTTTGTCAACGTGGGCTGTTATCCCTGTTAATGAGGGGTGGGAGATTGCCCATATTAATGTTGGTTTGCTTTATATCTTAGCTATTTCATCTCTTGAAGTGTATGGCGTTATTATGGGAGGGTGGGCATCCAATTCCAAATACCCTTTCTTGGGAGCTCTTCGTTCAGCAGCACAGATGGTTTCTTATGAAGTTTCCATTGGGTTTGTACTTGTAACGGTCATTTTAATAAGTGGTTCATTGGATCTCACAACCATTGTTTATAAACAAAATCATGGGCTTGGAACGACTCTTGGTCTTCCTTTTAATAGTTTTCTTGATTGGAATTGGCTTATTCTTTTTCCGATGTTTATTATATTTTTCATTTCCGCACTTGCAGAGACAAATCGTCCTCCCTTCGATTTAGTGGAAGCGGAATCTGAGCTTGTTGCTGGCCACATGGTTGAATATTCTTCAACGCCTTACATGCTTTTTTTTCTTGGAGAATATGTTGCTATTGTTTTAATGTGTGCATTAACAACTATTTTATTTTTAGGTGGTTGGTTGCCTCCTTTGGATGTTTGGTGGCTTAATTGGGTTCCTGGTGTTATTTGGTTTATTTTAAAAGTTTGTTTTGTATTTTTTTGGTTTGCTATGGTCAAAGCGTTTGTGCCACGTTATCGCTATGACCAACTCATGCGACTTGGTTGGAAGATTTTTCTTCCTCTCTCACTAGCAATGGTTGTCATAACTGCTGCTTTTTTAAAGTATACTGGTTTTGCTTAAGAGGAGTTTTTACAATGTCAGGTCTTTTTCAGGCAGCAAAGTCACTCCTTTTATTAGAATTTGTGAGTGCTTTTTTCTTAGCCATGCGTCAATTTTTTGCGCCAAAGCCTACGATTAATTATCCTTATGAGAAGGGGTTTGTTTCTGAACGTTTTCGTGGAGAACACGCACTTCGTCGTTATCCAAATGGAGAAGAACGGTGTATTGCTTGTAAACTGTGTGAAGCAATTTGTCCCGCACAAGCGATTACCATTGAAGCAGGGCCGAGGCGTAATGATGGTACGCGTAGAACTGTTCGTTATGATATAGATATGGTGAAGTGTATTTACTGTGGTTTTTGTCAAGAAGCTTGTCCAGTTGAAGCTATTGTAGAAGGACCAAATTTTGAATTTGCCACAGAAACGCGAGAAGAACTTTATTATGATAAAGAAAAGCTTTTGATGAATGGAGATCGCTGGGAGCGAGAAATTGCTCGCAATATATTGATAGATGCACCGTATCGTTAAGTGTATCATTTGAGGTGTCGGATAATTTTTCCGATAAATTGTAATCTGGTATAAAATTTTGTACCAATTTCGTAGTTAATTGAGGAGAAGCCTATGCTAACAGATCTAGCGGCGGCATTTTTCTATTTATTTGCTTTTATTATGCTTGCAAGTGCAGTTATTGTTGTAACTGCACGAAATCCTGTGCATTCTGTTTTATTTTTAATATTGGCATTTTTTAATGCTGCAGCTTTGTTTTTACTTGCAGGGGCAGAATTTTTGGGACTTATTCTCCTAGTTGTTTATGTTGGTGCTGTAGCGGTTTTATTTTTATTTGTCGTTATGATGCTTGATGTGGATTTTGCTGAGTTTAAAAGTGGTGCACTTCGGTATGCTCCTATTGGAGCTCTTGTTGGGGGTATTGTCGCTGTAGAATTAATTGTTGTTTTTGTAAGTAGCCATTTTTCTCCAGTTCTTAAAACACACATTACACAGCCAACACCAGACCTAGCACAGCGAACAAATACACAGGCATTAGGTGATATCATTTATACAGATTACGTTTTCTATTTTCAAACGGCTGGAATCATTTTATTGATTGCAATGATTGGTGCGATTGTTTTGACACTTCGCCATAAATCAGGTGTAAAGCGGCAATCTATAGCGGTACAAGTTTCTCGGACAGTAGAAAGTGCAATTGAAATCAAAAAAGTTGAATCAGGCAAGGGCATTTAAGGGGGGGCTATGCACATCGATATTACACATTATCTCATCGTTTCTGCTTTGATGCTTACAATCGGTATTGCTGGTATTTTTCTCAACAGAAAGAATGTCATTATTATCTTGATGTCCATTGAGCTTATATTGCTTTCAGTTAATCTCAATTTTGTGGCATTTTCAGCATTTCTTCATGATCTTGTGGGGCAGATATTTGCCTTATTTATCTTAACAGTAGCAGCTGCTGAAGCTGCAATTGGTTTGGCAATTCTTGTTGTTTTCTTCCGTAATCGTGGTTCTATTGCAGTTGAAGATGTTAATGTAATGAAAGGCTAACCTGTGATGTATTATACGATTGTCTTTCTTCCACTCTTGGGCTTTTTAATTGCTTCATTAGGTGGAAAAACTATAGGAGATCGCTCGAGTGAATTGATAACATGCAGCTTTATGGTAATTGTTGCCGCACTGTCATGGGTTGCTTTTTTAAATATTGCACTTGGTCATAGTCCAGTGGTTGAAATCTTGGTATTGCATTGGCTTGACGTTAGTGGTTTAAGTTTTGATTGGGCTCTCCATATTGATACATTAACAGCTGTTATGCTTATTGTTGTGAACAGTGTTTCGGCTTTAGTGCATATTTATTCGATTGGTTATATGCATCATGATCCTTCAAGGTCTCGTTTTTTCTCTTATCTTTCTCTCTTTACATTTATGATGCTGATGTTGGTGACATCCAATAACTTACTGCAGATGTTTTTTGGCTGGGAAGGTGTGGGGCTTGCATCTTATTTGCTCATTGGTTTTTGGTTTCAGAGGGATTCTGCTAATAAAGCTGCGATGAAAGCCTTTGTGGTTAATCGTGTTGGAGATTTTGGTTTTCTGTTGGGAATCTTTAGTATTTTTGTTTTATTTCAATCGGTTGATTTTAATTCTATTTTTGCAAAAGCCGCAGACAATAGCTTCGTACAAAATATGACGTTTTTAGGCTGGCAGCTTGATGGACAAACGGCCATTACTGTTACATGTCTTTTGTTGTTTATTGGTGCAATGGGAAAATCAGCACAATTTCTTTTACATACATGGCTTCCTGATGCCATGGAGGGACCAACGCCTGTATCAGCGCTTATTCATGCAGCGACAATGGTAACGGCCGGTGTCTTTATGGTTGCGCGTATGTCACCAATTTTTGAACTTTCTTCAATTGCTTTGACTGTGATTGTTATTGTTGGAGCGACGACTGCGTTTTTTGCAGCAACTGTGGGATTGGTGCAGAATGATATTAAACGTGTTATTGCTTATTCTACATGTTCACAACTTGGTTATATGTTCGTCGCTCTTGGTCTTGGAGCTTATGGGGCAGCTGTTTTTCATCTTTTTACGCATGCTTTTTTTAAAGCCCTCTTGTTTCTTGGTGCAGGCTCTGTCATTCATGCTGTATCCGATGAACAAGATATGCGAAAAATGGGTGGGTTACGCAAGCATATAAAGATAACTTATTGGATGATGATGATAGGCACCATTGCCTTAACAGGAGTTGGGATTCCAGGAACAGTTTTCGGGACTGCTGGTTTTTTCTCCAAGGATGCGATTATAGAGTCTGCTTTTGCATCGCATAATATTGCGGCAGGATATGCTTTCTATCTTCTTGTTATTGCTGCCTTTTTAACAAGTTTTTACTCATGGCGGCTTATCTTTATGACATTTCATGGTAAACCACGCGCTACAGTTGATATTATGCATCATGTTCATGAATCTTCCCCAGTGATGTTGATTCCACTGTTTATTTTATCTCTTGGAGCAATATTTGCTGGTGTTGTTTTTCACCCTTATTTTTTTGGTGACTTATATGATGCTTTTTGGAAGGGAGCATTATTTACAAGCAGCCACAACCACATTCTGCATGATGCGCATCATGTCTTTAATTGGGTAAAATGGTCGCCTTTTATAGCGATGGTTCTTGGATTTACAATAGCCTATTTATTCTATATTTCTTTTCCTTTTCTTCCCAAAAAGTTGGCTGGAATTATGCCAGCGATGTATAACTTTCTGTACCAAAAATGGTATTTTGATCAATTATATCACTTTTTGTTTGTTCGTTCTGCTTTCAGAATAAGTTTTTTTCTTTGGAAGGTGGGGGACGGTAAAATTATTGATGGTCTAGGTCCGAATGGTATTGCAGCACGTGTTGTTGATATTACAAATAGAGTTGTTCGGATGCAAACAGGCTATCTTTATCACTATGCATTTGCGATGCTGATAGGTGTTGCATTGCTGATCACATGGATGATGATCGGGGGCGTGAACTGATGACCGATTGGCCTATTCTTTCTACGGTTACATTTTTGCCGCTTGTAGGTGTGCTGCTCATTTTATTTATCAAAGATGATAGCGAGACAGCACGGCATAACATACGGAATGTAGCATTTTTTACGACTGTGTTTGTTTTTATTATTTCCCTAGTGATTTGGGCAGGCTTTGATTATACAAACACGCATTTTCAAATGGTTGAGAAAGTCAATTGGTTAGGAGGTGGCATTAGCTATCATATGGGTGTTGATGGTATTTCTATTCTTTTTGTTGTTCTCTCGGCTTTTCTTTTGCCTTTTTGTATTTTGGCAAGCTGGGAGAATGTGAAAGATAGATTAAAAGCTTATATGATTGCTTTTCTTCTCCTTGAAGTTGCAATTATTGGTGTTTTTTGCGCTCTTGATGCAATATTATTCTATGTGTTTTTTGAAGGCAGTCTCATACCAATGTTTATTATTATAGGCGTTTGGGGTGGAGCACGTCGTGTCTATGCAAGTATAAAGTTTTTCTTATATACTTTACTTGGTTCAGTACTTATGCTGGTTGCTCTTATGGCTATGTATTGGCAGGTTGGAACACTTGATATACCAACTTTACTCAATTATCAATTTCCTGCACATATGCAAATATGGTTATGGTTAGCATTCTTTGCTTCTTTTGCTGTTAAAATGCCCATGTGGCCGGTTCACACATGGCTCCCTGATGCCCATGTGGAAGCACCAACGGCAGGTTCGGTTATTTTAGCTGGTGTTTTGCTCAAATTGGGTGGTTATGGTTTTCTGCGTTTTTCTTTACCAATGTTTCCTATTGCTTCAGCTAATTTTGCACCTTTGGTTTTCTCGTTATCGCTTATTGCTATTATTTACACATCTTTGGTTGCACTCGTTCAAAATGACATAAAAAAGTTGATTGCCTATTCCTCAATAGCGCATATGGGGTATGTGACGATGGGAATTTTTGCTGCAAATGAACAAGGTATCCAAGGAGCTATTTATCAGATGCTATCCCATGGAATTGTTTCAGCAGCTTTATTTCTTTGTGTTGGAGTTATTTATGATCGTTTGCATACACGTGAAATTTCAGCATTTGGTGGTTTAGTGAATAACATGCCCAAATATGCTGTTGTTTTCTTAATCTTTACTATGGCAAACGTTGGATTACCTGGTAGCTCAGGATTTTTAGGTGAATTCTTAACCTTAATAGGTGTTTTTCAAGTGAATAAATTGGTTGTTGTTTTTGCTACAACTGGCGTTATTTTATCGGCTGCCTATGCACTTTATCTTTATCGGCGTGTAGTTTTTGGTTCTTTGGATAAAGAGAATTTAAAAGTCCTTATAGATCTTTCTTCAAGAGAGAAATTGATTCTTTATCCAATGGTTGTTCTTACAATATTTTTTGGTGTCTATCCAACGCCACTTCTTAAAGCAACGGCGTTTTCCGTAGAAGCCCTCATCAATAAACTGCACTAGATAGGGAAGAATGCACATGCAAACTGAAATAATCGCACAATTAGTATTAGTTCTTCCAGAGATTCTCATAGCATTAGGAGGCGTTGCATTACTTTTAATTGGTGTTTATTCCAGTGAGCGTTCCTTTTTAACTGTAACGGGTTTAGCAATTGCCCTTCTTGTTGCAACTATTATTATTATTGTTGTTTTTCCGAAAAGCGGCTTATTTCAAACCAATGCGCTCATTATTGACTCTTTTGGTCGTTATATGAAAATTCTAACGCTTGTTGGTGCACTTTTTGCTGTTATTATGTCTGTTGGTTTTACCAGTTCTCAAAAGTTCAATATATTTGAATTTCCTGTGCTGGTTCTTTTTGCAACTCTTGGCATGATGCTGATGATTTCAGCGGGTAATATGCTATCACTTTATATGGGGTTGGAATTACAATCCCTAGCTTTATATGTTCTTGCTGCAATCAATCGTGATAATGTAAAATCTTCTGAAGCTGGTATAAAATATTTTGTTTTAGGAGCGTTATCTTCAGGATTACTGCTTTATGGTATTTCTCTGCTTTATGGCTTTACTGGTCAAATTGGTTTTCACGAAATTTCCACTGCTTTAAAAGGTGAAAGCTTACAATTGGGAGTTATTTTTGCAATTGTTTTTATTTTAGCAGGTTTGGCTTTTAAAATTTCTGCAGTTCCATTTCATATGTGGACACCTGATGTTTATGAAGGAGCACCAACACCTATTACAGCATTTTTTGCTGGTGCTCCTAAAATTGCTGCGATGGCACTCATTATTCGTATTATTGTTATGACCTTTATTCCACTGGAGAATACTGACGGCTCTATGCCTGCATGGCAGCAAATTTTGGTGTTCATGGCGATTACATCGATGCTCCTTGGTGCATTTGCTGCAATTGGTCAGAGCAATATTAAGCGTTTAATGGCTTATTCATCAATTGGTCATATGGGATATGCCCTTGTTGGTTTAGCTTCTGGTGATATGCTTGGAATAAAAAGTGTTATTCTTTATATGACTATTTATCTTGGTATGACGCTTGGTTCATTTGCTTTTATTCTTGGGATGCGCTCGAGTAATGGACATGTTGAAAATATTTATGATCTTTCAGGGCTCATAAAGACGAATCCGTTTATGGCTGTTGTGATGACAATACAACTTTTCTCTCTAGCAAGCATACCACCTATGGCTGGTTTTTTTGGGAAATGGTATACATTTTCTGCTGCAGTCCATGCTGGACTTACTCCCCTCGCTGTTATTGGGATGATAGCGTCTGTTGTTGGAACTTTTTATTATTTGCGAGTCATCAAAATTATGTGGTTCGATGATGCAAAAGCATCTTTTGTTGTGTTATCAAAAGAGTTGCAGTTTTGTCTCGGACTTTCTGCATTATTTGTTTTATTTTATATGCTTTTTGGAGTCTGGTTCATGGAATTGGCAGAAAAAGCAGCAGCTGCATTGTTTTAATATGGTCTATATTTTATCAGAATTTGCACAAAAACAAGGATACACTGTTGAAGCATACGAAAGCGTTGATTCAACAAATCTCATTGCACAGCAGAAAGCGCAAGCTGGTCACAAAGGTTATCTTTGGGTTGTTGCACAAGAACAAACACAGGGAAGAGCAAGAAGAGGGAGGACATGGTCTAGTCCGAAAGGGAATCTTTATTCTAGCCTTTTATTAATTGATGGCATTGTTCATCAAACTGCTGCTCAGCTTGGTTTTGTTGCTGGAGTAAGTGTGGTAGAGACCATAGAACAATTTACAGAAAATGAAAAGCAAAAGAGCGATATCGTTAGCTTAAAATGGCCAAATGATATTTTGCTGAGAGGAGCAAAAAGTGCCGGAATTTTGCTCGAGATTTTTAAATCTCCATCACAATATTCAGCATTGGTTGTTGGTATTGGGATAAATGTAAGACATCATTATGAAAACGCTCCCTATCTCACTTCAAGCTTAAAGAATATTGGTTTGGATATTGAAATAGAACAGTTATTTGCGGTTTTAACGGAGTGTTTTGCTAAAAATTACCTTCTTTGGAAACAGCTTGGAGGATGTGATGTAATCCGCGAAAAATGGCTTTTATATTCTGCTCACCTTGGGCAGCATGTCAAAATAGTGAATGATGAAAAAATCATCGAAGGTGTTTTTGATGGTCTTGATCGTGATTTTAACTGCATCATAAAACAAAAAAATGGTGAGAAAAGCATTATAACAGCTGGAGATGTTCATTTTGGTTCGGCAGCTTCTGTTCATGCAGATCGTTACTAATTTATCAAATTTTATTTTACTGTCAGATTGCCTTAATGATTGAGGAGATGTCTATGGTTTCAGCCAATGAGAATGAGTTTGTTTTTTTACCTTTAGGAGGAGTAGGTGAAATAGGAATGAATCTGGCTGCTTACGGATTTGGACCACAGAATCTGCGTGAATGGCTGCTTGTTGATATGGGAGTTAGTTTTGCTGGTCCTGAATTACCAGGAGCAGATCTTATCCTCCCTGATATTCGTTTTCTGGAAAGTGAAAAACACAATGTACGTGGTCTTGTTTTAACCCATGCTCACGAAGATCACTATGGTGGTGTTCTTGATTTATGGCCAAAGCTTAAAGTCCCACTTTACTGTACACCTTTTACGGCAGGATTATTGGAATCTAAAAGACAATCAGATTTTGAATCTTATAAAATTTCACTCAATATTTTTCAAGCTGGTGATTGTTTTCAGGTAGGTTCCTTTGCGCTAGAGGCTATAGCTGTTAACCACTCGATACCAGAATCTGTATCTTTGGCAATTACAACATCTTTAGGCACTGTAATTCACACTGGTGATTGGAAAATTGATCGTACACCTTCACTTGGGCCTGTAACGGATGAAAAACGATTACGCGTTCTAGGCAATAAAGGTATTTTGGCATTGCTTTGTGATTCTACAAATGCATGTCGGGATGGTATAACACCATCAGAACAGCAAGTTCAGACAAGCCTCTGTGAAGTTTTTTCAAAAGTTGAAGGGCGCGTCGTACTTGCAACTTTTTCCTCTAATATTGGTCGAATACGTTCTATTGCTCTTGCTGCTGAATCCGTTGGGCGCAAGGTTCTTGTTGTTGGACGCTCTCTAAAACGAAGTATTATGGTTGCTCAAGAGCTTGGTTATATGGATGGTTTAGCACCATTTGTGACAGAAGATGATTATGGGTATATTCCACGGAAAAATCTCGTTTTAGTCGTAACAGGGAGTCAAGGGGAATCGAGTGCGGCTTTAGCTAAACTTTCACGTGGTGAAATGAGAAATATTGCACTTTCTATTGGTGATACTGTTATTTATTCATCACGCAGTATTCCAGGAAACGAGAAAGCTATCTTTGAGATACGAAATCGTTTTATCGATAGGGGCATAAAAGTTATTACGAATGAAGATGCTCTCGTTCATGTTTCTGGTCACCCCCGTCGCTTAGAACTTTTACAAATGTATGATTGGATAAAACCACAAATCCTTGTTCCTGTGCATGGTGAGGCAATACATCTTACTGCTCAGGCGGATTTAGCACGTCAAGCAGGTATTAAAATTGTTAGGGATATTAGAAATGGTCATATGCTGCGCCTTGCACCAGAGCCAGTAGAAGTTATTGATCAAGTTTCTGTTGGTCGTCTCTATAAAGATGGTTGTCTTATTGGTGATGAAAATGAATTAGGAATTCGGGAACGTCGAAAATTAAGTTACGCTGGTCACGTTGCAGTTTCTCTCCATATGAATAGCAAGCATGAGTTATTGGGTGATGTCGGTTTTACCACATTCGGTCTGCCTGAAAGCAATGGAAAAGGAGGAAAATTGAAAGATATTCTTTTAGATATTGTAGAGAATACAGTTTATAGCATCCCACGCATAAAACGAAAAAATAATGACCTCATTCGAGAAGCAACGCGGCGTGCAGTGAGAGCAGCTGTTTATGAAATTTGGCAAAAAAAGCCACTCTGTACAGTTTTTTTACATCGATCAAAATAAAGTATTTGAGTATTGCGTTATTTTCTTTTTAATGAAGAAAAAGAGAAGGGACAGATCATTTTATTGCTAAAAGCAAGCGTCGGAAGCAAGAGATTCCCTAAATTTTTTAACAATCTGTTCGTTATGTTTGCAAGCATTCAGAATGTCGCTATAGATGATAAGTATAT
Source organism: Bartonella sp. MM73XJBT (assembly GCF_028618465.1). Taxonomy (NCBI): domain Bacteria; kingdom Pseudomonadati; phylum Pseudomonadota; class Alphaproteobacteria; order Hyphomicrobiales; family Bartonellaceae; genus Bartonella; species Bartonella sp. MM73XJBT. Next base: position 19,093 of record NZ_JAQISY010000012.1, read on the forward strand.
ACTCTATTTAAATTGTTCTTATATGATAGGTCTGATTAGGAGTTAGTTATTTCAATGCGTCTTTCTCAATATTTCCTTCCACTTTTAAAAGAAAATCCTAAGGAAGCAGAAATTGTTTCTCATCGATTGATGTTACGTGCAGGTATGATTCGTCAACAAACCTCAGGAATTTATTCTTGGCTTCCTTTTGGGAAAAAAGTACTTGATAAAGTTTGTAAGATTATTCGTGAGGAGCAAGAACGAGCAGGTACCATAGAAATATTAATGCCTACAATTCAGTCTGCAGATCTTTGGCGTGAAAGTGGTCGTTACGATGATTACGGTTTGGAAATGCTCCGTATTAAAGATAGGCAAGAGCGTGATTTACTCTATGGTCCAACAAACGAAGAGATGGTAACAGATATTTTCCGTTCCTATGTTCGTTCTTATAAAGATCTTCCGCTTAATTTGTATCAGATTCAATGGAAGTTTCGTGATGAAATCCGTCCACGTTTTGGTGTGATGCGTTCACGAGAATTTTTAATGAAAGATGCTTATTCTTTTGATCTTGATTATGAAGGTTCTCAAACATCATATAATCGCATGTTTATTGCTTATTTACGTACTTTTTCTCGACTTGGCTTAAAGGCAATTCCTATGCGTGCTGATACAGGCCCAATTGGTGGTGAACTTAGCCATGAATTTATTATTTTAGCAGAAACTGGAGAAAGTGCTATATTCTGTGATAGACAATTTCTTGAACTCACGGTTCCAGACAGTTCAATCGATTTTAGTGATAAAGCTGTTTTGGCTGATATTGTTAAACAGTGGACGTCTTTTTATGCAGCGACAGAGGAAATGCATAATGAAGAAGAGTGGGCTAGAGTTTCTGATCAAAATCGTCTTTCAGCGCGTGGCATTGAAGTAGGGCATATTTTTCACTTTGGTACGAAATATTCTGCACCCATGGGAGCAAAAGTTATGGGACAAGACGGAAAAGAGCATGTCGTTTCTATGGGGTCTTATGGTATTGGACCTTCACGTCTTGTTGCAGCTGCGATTGAAGCTTCTCATGATGAAAATGGTATTATTTGGCCAAAGCCGATTGCTCCGTTTGATGTGGGTATCATCAATATGAAGCCTGATGATGAGAAATGCACATATGCGTGTGAAACTCTCTATCAGGGATTAAGACATGCTGGTTTTGATCCATTATTAGATGATAGAAAAGAGCGTCCTGGATCGAAATTTGCAACGATGGATCTCATTGGCTTGCCAACACAAATCATTGTCGGACCTAAAAACATTGCACAAAATGAAGTTGAAATGAAAGATCGAAAAACAGGTGTCAAAGAATCCTTAACGATTGAAGATGTACTCAAACAGTTTTCTGTAGTTTGATAGGCAATGTTATGAAGAGGTTGAGCAGTAAATGGTTTTCATCTTATGAGTGGATGATCGCTTTTCGTTATATGATTCCCAATAAAAAACATGTTGTAGCATCTGTGATTTCCATCATTTCTCTGATTGGCATTATGCTGGGAGTGTTTGCTTTAGTTGTCGTTATGGCTGTGATGAATGGTTTCCGTACAGAGCTTCTCAACCGTATTCTTGGTATGAATGGGCACCTTGTTGTTCAAGCAGTTGATTCCGGTTTTACCGATTATAAAACCCTTATTTCTTCTTTAGAAGCTGTGAATGGTGTAAAGTTTTCTCTACCTGTTATTGAAGGGCAAGCGCTTGTTCAAGGTGAGCTTCAAGGAGGGGCTGGTGCGTTAGTTCGCGGTATGCGCAAACAGGATTTAGAGAAGCTTAAAACAGTCTCTCAAAATATTAAGTTAGGTTCACTTGCGCTCTTTGATAAAGAGGAAGGTGTTGCAATTGGCAGTGGTTTGGCCGAAAAATTGGGACTTACCGTTGGGCGTGATCTTCGTATTATTACTCCAGATGGCGATGCCACTCCTTTTGGAGTAACGCCACGTGTTAAAGCGTATAAAGTGACAGCTATTTTTGAAGTTGGTATGTCTGACTATGATTCAATATTCGTTTTTATGCCTCTTCATGAAGCGCAAATGTTTTTTAATTTGGGAGATACGGTTCAATCTTTAGAATTATTTTTGAATAATCCTGATGCCGTTGATCGAATAAAACCAGTTATAGAAAAAGCTATAGGTCAACAAGTTTATTTAATTGATTGGCGTGAGCGCAATCAGGCTTTTTTTTCAGCCTTACAAATTGAACGCAATGTTATGTTTTTTATTCTTTCTCTGATTGTTCTTGTTGCGGCTTTGAATATTATTTCAGGACTCATTATGCTTGTAAAAGATAAAAGCCATGATATTGCGATTTTACGTACGATGGGTGCACAACAAAGTGCGATTTTACGTATATTTATTGTCACAGGCATGATGATTGGATTCATTGGAACAATATTAGGCTTAATTTTCGGTGTGATAGCGACCGCGAATATTAATCATATCCAAGATTTTATTTCTTGGTTATTTAATGTCGATGTTTTTAATCCTCAACTTTACTTTTTGACAAAATTGCCTGCGCAAATTGAATGGGGACAGACAGTTCTCGTTGCCATAATGGCTTTATTTTTATCATTTTTAGCAGCTCTTATTCCGGCATGGCGTGCTGCTAAGCTGGATCCTGTCCAAGCTTTGAGGTATGAATAATGACGGCTATTTTAGAGCTTGTAGAGATTGAGCAACATTTTTTTGAGAGTCATAAGCCTCTCATTATTTTAGATAAGGCAAATTTTATTCTTAATCGCGGAGAACTTGTTGCACTTGTAGCACCATCTGGTGCAGGAAAATCAACTCTGCTTCATATTGCAGGATTATTAGAAAAACCAACGGCTGGTGATGTGATGTTACGGGGAGTTTCTTGCGCAAAACGTTCTGATAGTGAGCGAACAGCCATTAGACGAAATGATATCGGTTTTGTCTATCAATTTCATCATTTGCTTCCAGAATTTACAGCTTTAGAAAATGTTATGATACCACAAATGATAGCGGGATTTAAAAAATCTCTTGCAGAAGATCGTGCACTTAAATTGCTGACATATCTGCGTATTTCTCATCGCGCCAATCATCGCCCATCAGAATTATCAGGTGGAGAACAACAACGTGTCGCTATTGCACGTGCAGTAGCAAATGGTCCTTCAGTTCTTTTGGCGGATGAACCTACCGGAAATCTTGATCCTGTAACTTCAGCTTATGTTTTTCAAGCTTTATCCGCGCTTGTTCGTCAATCTGGTCTTTCTGCTCTTATTGCAACGCATAATTATGCTTTGGCTAAACAAATGCATCGTCGAATTACACTCAAAGAAAAGAAGATTATTGAACTTCCCTAGATGAGGATGCAGAATTTATTCTACAAATTGGAAATTTAACTTATACATCATCACTTAATTCAAGGAGACATTTATGGCAGTTTTTGTCGTTGACGAAAATCAATTGGATGTGCGTCGTCGCCGATTGATTTTTCGTGCATGGCACCGCGGTATTCGTGAGATGGATCTCATTTTTGGACACTATGTAGATGCACATATTGCTGGGATGAGTGATAAAACGGTTTCTGAACTTGAGTATATTATGTCTTTTGATGATCGTGATTTATTAACGTGGATTACAGGAGAAACTTCCCCTCCCGTAGAAGTTAATAGTCCACTTTTTCGTGACATTGTAAATTATCATGTTTGCGTAGATTTAAATTGATTCAAATGTCTATATTTAAAAAAATTATCATTCCCCAAGACATCTCTACTCCCATGATTTTTGATGGGATTACCGATGGATTTGAAGCCTTTGTACTTGCTCAATTGCGTTCAAAAATTGCACATGATAAGCCACTTATCTATGTTATTCGTGATGGAACAAAAATTTCCCATTTACAGCAAGTTTTAAATTTTATTGAGCCCAATTTACCTGTACTTCAATTTCCTGCATGGGACTGTTTACCCTATGATCGGGTCTCACCTGGAAGTGCTGTTATGGCACGTCGGCTTTCGACTTTGGCTCATATAACAAGTTTGCGTAAAAATCCACACGCTGCAATTATATTAACAACAGCAAATGCAATTATGCAAAAATTGCCTCCTCGTGAAATAATTGAAACTCAAGTAATTCACGCACGTGTTGGCCAGCGTACGGGGATGGAGCATTTCATTCAATTTTTAGAATCTAATGGTTTTGAGCGTGTTACGGTTGTTCGTGATGTTGGTGAATTTGCTGTGAGAGGAGGAATTCTTGATATTTTTTCTCCGATTGATGTTGAACCATTACGGCTTGATTTTTTTGGAGACACTCTAGAGACCATCCGTGTATTTGATCCTGCCACCCAAAGAACAACAAGCAAACGAACGGAATTTCTTCTACACTCAATGAGTGAGGTTGTTCTTACTGCTGAATGCATTAGCAGATTTAAAAGCAACTATATTCGTACATTTGGTGTGTCACAAAAAAAGAACATGCTGTATGAAGCTCTTTCTCAAGGGCGACGTTTTTCCGGTATGGAACATTGGTTGCCCTTTTTTTATGAGAAACTTGATAGTTTTTTTGATCATTGTGGTAATTTAGCAGTTGTTTTTGAACATCTTATAGAAGAAGTGCTTATCGAACGCTATCGCCTTATTGAAGATTATTATAATGCGCGCAAAGAGCATGAAAATGATAAAGCAAATCCTACTTCTTATCATCCGATAGAGCCTAGCCTTCTTTATTTAACGCCAGAGCGTGTCGCAGAAATCACTAGAACATCCGGACAACGTATTGATTTTACGCCTTTTAATGTTCCGCAAACTTTTGGAAAAACGGTTATTCACGCAAATGTTAAACTGGGATATGATTTTGTAAAAGAGCGCAATGCACAGGAGAAAAATGTTTTTTCAAGTGTCGCTCATCATGTTGCTTCATTGCGTGCTGCTGGCAAGAAGGTATTATTAGCCGGTTGGAGTGAAGGATCTCTCACACGTTTGCTGCAGGTTCTAGATGAACATGGAGTAAAAAAAATAGATGTTGTAAAATCATTACAAACGGTACAAGCAACACCACGTGATCGTATAACAGCAGCTGTTATACGAATAGAGCATGGTTTTGAAGTGGAGGATTTTTCTCTCATAACAGAGCAAGATATTCTCGGTGACCGATTCATAAGATCACCCAAACGACGGAAGCACAATACAAACTTTATTTCTGAAATTGCAGCTTTAAATTCTGGCGATATGGTTGTGCATGTCGACCATGGTATTGGGCAATTTGTTGGTCTTAAAACGATTACAACAACCGGAATTTTACGAGATTGTCTTGAAATTAAATATGCTGGAGGCGATAGGCTTTTTTTACCTGTTGAAAATATCGAACTTCTTTCACGTTATGGATCGGAGGGAACCGATGTTACATTAGACAAGTTAGGTGGTGTTGCTTGGCAAGCACGCAAAACACGACTTAAAAAACATTTATTGGAAATGGCAGGACAATTAATCCGTATAGCGGCAGAGCGTGCTATGCGTTCTGCATCTGCTTTGGTTCCGCCAATTGGACCATTTGATGAATTTGTTGCACGCTTTCCCTATGAAGAAACAGAAGATCAAATGAATGCTATTGATGCTGTATTAGATGATTTGGCATCAGGCAAACCAATGGATCGCTTAATATGTGGCGATGTTGGCTTTGGAAAAACAGAAGTTGCCATTCGAAGTGCTTTTGTTGCCGCTTTAAGTGGATATCAGGTTGCTGTGGTTGTGCCGACAACTTTACTTTCACGACAACATTACAAAACTTTTCTTTCACGTTTTCAAGGATTGCCCATTAAAATTGGTCATGCATCAAGGCTTGTGAAAACTAAAGAACTTGCACAAGTCAAAAAGGGTATTGCAGATGGTACGATTGATATTGTTATTGGCACACATGCACTTTTAAGTGATGCCGTTAATTTTTTACGGTTAGGACTTCTTATCATTGATGAAGAGCAACATTTTGGTGTAAAACACAAAGAGCGTTTAAAAGAGCTTAAAAGTGATATTCACGTTCTCACACTCTCGGCAACTCCCATACCGCGCACTTTAGGACTCGCATTATCAGGGGTACGGGAATTGTCATTGATAACCACTCCTCCCATTGATAGAATGGCGGTTCGTACTTTTATTTCACCGTTTGATTCACTGGTTATACGCGAGACATTGCTTCGAGAATATTACCGTGGTGGACAAAGTTTTTATGTTTGTCCTCGTATTTCTGATCTTGTCTCTGTAGAAGAGTACCTCAAAACACATGTACCTGAACTCAAATTCGTTGTTGCTCATGGGCAAATGCCAGCTGGACAACTTGATGATATTATGAATGCATTTTATGATGGACAATATGATGTTTTGCTGTCAACAACCATCATTGAATCAGGACTTGATATTCCAACAGCGAATACATTAATTGTACATCGTGCTGAGTTGTTTGGTCTTGCTGCTCTTTATCAATTACGTGGTAGGGTAGGGCGTTCAAAACAACGTGCTTACGCACTTTTTACCTATCCCTCAGGTAAAGTTTTAACGCCTGCTGCTGATCGTCGTCTTAAAGTTTTACAATCTCTGGATAGCTTAGGAGCTGGTTTTCAATTGGCAAGTCATGACATGGATATTCGTGGTTCAGGAAATTTTTTGGGTGAAGAGCAATCAGGACATATCAAAGAGGTTGGATTTGAACTCTATCAAAAAATGCTTGAAGAAGCCGTTGCTGAATTAAAAAATGGCAAACAAGATGAGGACCAACAATGGTCTCCTCAAATTTCACTTGGTACAACAGTAATGATACCAGAAGGTTTTGTACCTGATTTACCATTACGCATGGGGCTTTATCGTCGTTTAACAGAACTTAATAATTTAGAACAAATAGATGAATTTGCTGCCGAATTAATAGATCGCTTTGGTCCTTTGCCATTGGAGGTCCAACATCTTCTTAAAGTCTTTTATATTAAAACCTTGTGTCGAAAAGCTCATGTGGAAAAATTAGATACGGGACCAAAGGGAGTTGTTATACAATTCCGCAATAATTATTTTGCAAATAGTGTGGCGCTTGTCCAGTGGATCGGAAAACAAGGTCCAATGGCAAAAATTAGACCAGATCAAACTATAGCTCTTATTCGTGACTGGTCAACCGTCGATGAAAGGCTCACTGGAGCAGCAACAATCATGACACAGCTTGTAGAAATGGCAGAACACCATTCTGTTTAAAAATTTTCCTATATTATCTTTATATTAAAAATAATTTAAAAACTGCAATAACTATAAAAAATATAAATTATGTATCATATTAATAAAATAAAAGTAGTTTTTGACAATTAATAATTTTATAAATAGTAGAAAATAATAAAAATATAAATATACTAAATAAGTTTCTTATACATTTTTTAACAAGCTAGAATATACTAAATTAGGTATTATTATAAAATGAACTGTTTTAATTACAAAAAAATGCAAATGATCAGTTTAATTTATCATCTATAACTATAATCTTATTGTCTTCCATATAGAGAATTGTTTTGTGGCCTAATACTAATTTATATACTATCTGTTAGTGTAACATCTTATTGTAGAATATTGATTTTTTCATCCTATGAAGAAAATATAACAAGAGTGAATAGAACTAAGTTTTACCGAACCATTCTTGAATATAAAAAAGCATACGGCTTATAATATTTTTTCTTTTATTTGGCAAAACTATATTATGCACTCCCTCAAATGCTTTGCAAACCATAGGTATATTTTCTAAAGATGAATCTCCACGTACGACAGCATTTATTATATTGTCATATAACTCTTTTTTATAATTATAAGGTCCTGTTTTTAGAAGTTCTTTAATGCCTTTGACTAACTTTAGATCTATTGACTGGATTGCATCTTTTGCCCAACTGAAATCCTTCTTTTTCCAACCGAAATCTTTGCGCAAAACAGCAGCTATATCACTATGCAAGATGCTTTCAAAGGTTCTGCAAGCAACAACAAAAATAAGATAGTTTTTCATTATCTCATCATTACCTAAAACATTTTCAGTTACTTTCCATTCATTAAAAAATTGAATTCTTTCTAAATATTCCCTTGCTTTAAGGCGCTTCTCTTCATATTCTTTTTCCTCGTACTCTTGCGCGATGTATGTTCTATATATCAATTTAAGCTTTCCTTCAGCTAACTTCCCTAGTTTTAAAGTAAGCCTGAAATGTTCCTCACTGAGGTCATCCTGTTTTTGCAAAAGCTTATTCTGTTCATGTAAAATCTTGTAGTGTTTTATACGAGGAGTACGTTTTATCAAAAGATTCAACGCATCCAGTTTTTCCTCAATGAATTCAATTTCACTGTCAACAATAATTTTTCTATCTTTAAAACGTTGATATTTTTCATCAAGAGTTTCATTAAAAAGAAATGCAGCATAAACATTTTTTACTCCACATATCAAAGCCAGTAACAGAAATATTATATTCAACAATCTTTGTAATGAGGAAATCATCTTATCTCACTTTGATAAATGGTACTCTCTATTTTTAATAGCGCGCTTTTTAATATATTAGCCTGATGATATCAACTCAATTATATACAATATGTGTAAAATATGTCAGTTAAAAACTCAATTAAAACACTAAAAAATTTTTATATTTTACCAAAATATCACTTTTAATTAATACATATCGATACAATATTTTTTTAAATGACAATAAAAGATTCATATGATTTTTAGAAAGAAGGAAATGGTTTCTTTATTACAAAAATTACTCTTTATAGCTTTTTTGTTACTCACTTTTAATATGTTGCTTCAACAATTCTTATGCCGTGTCCAGCTTAGCCGAGTTATCTCTTGGTAAAAAATATCAGTATTTTAAAGAGAAAAGAGAAAATATTAACAGTAGAATAAAATTTATTGAAGAAAAACTTAACTAATTTAAATCTTTTTAAAAATCGCACTTCTAATAATACATAATACTATGGTCTCTTGCAGGAAAAGAATACGCTTTTGCAAGAACAGTTTTTAATTTAACTTTATTTATGACTCTCTGTAAATTTATCTATATATAATAAGAACACTCTTATCTATATATATAGATATATTGTATATATTTATTATATATAATTATAATAAATTAAATATTCTAAATTAAAATAATAGTAAAAATATTTATTCTTATCTAAATAAGAATATCTTTTATCAACCTTTATTATTTTATTCAAAATTACTCATATAATAAAAATAAAATAAGTTTTGTTAAATTATTTTTATTCACGCTACCAAGCGGGCAAGTGATATCCACAAAGTGATGTATAGGTAGGGTGTTTAATGTATGATCAACGTGCTATCCACTGTTCAAGTAAATGATACAGAGGTATATATAGTAACTTCAGAAATAAGAACTCTATCCAAAGCCTGAACTGCTGCAATGAAATCAACATCTAAGTGAGCATCAAGCATCGCTTTTATCATTGCATCTATAGCAGGATCAGCTACTCCAGAAAAATTAAAACTCCTTTTTCAAATTTTGAGAAGCAGAACTCCAACAATTTATTTGTTCGTTTGCTGAAAAGAGAGAGTTTTTTTATTTTGCTATAATCATATCATAACCAAACATTCCCAAACTATTTTGGTGTGGACTATCATAAACGGTTCTAACTTCAGCGTGAATACTTAGGTGTGACAACATACTTTGAAAGGCAAGAGCAACTTTTGCTTCTTCACGTGGTTGAGTCATAATTTTAAATTGAAACGGCAAATCATTGGTGACAATAGCTCTATTATTTTTTCGTAAATCCTACTTTTTATAAAAGTTTTTAAACTTTTTTCACTATCGATCGATCCATACCTGATCTATCTGTTTTGGAAATACGCCAGCTTGCATCCACAACCTTAGAAAAACTGCATCAGGATAAGGTGCTAAAAATATTGTTTTTTTTCACTTGCTGGTTTTTCAAAAGATGAAAGAAATAGCCAGATCCCAATAACCTTCTGTTCTACAATAGATATTATTGGAAAGACGATGATTTGCCTATTCAAAATCAAAAAGGAGAGATAAAGCCTGTTTTATTCTCTTATATTTAAAATAGTATGATGCGTATGAAAAACAAATCCCATGAAATCGGCAGGAGTTTCTTTTGAAAAATTTTCTTTAATAACACGTTCTTCGTGGACATCTGGAAAATCATAGCAGTGTTGCCAACGATTGGGATTTGTTTCAATAAAAATACCAATCATACCTTTTTAAAAGGCTTCAAAGTATGCCGTATTATTACGAAAATATTCAATTTGAATGATATCAAAGTTATTTAATCCTTTTAATTAAAGGAAAGATCTTGTCTCTAATATGAGGATTATGTTTATAGATAATCCGCTACCTGGATCAACATGCTCAATAATATAGGGATCGCTTCCTAGAATCTTATTCAATTCATTTCAAAAAAATCATCAACATGAATAGTATTACAAGATATTGATTTATAATGATAATTTAGCGTTATTCATATTGAATGAGACCCTCGAATAACGTAAGATTCTCTCATTTCAAATCTGTTTATGTTGCATCAATTAAAATCACTCATTTGCACATTACAAGCGGGATGAGTGTGTGGATCAAATTTGTATAAGAAAGGACTAAAAATGGTCCTTATGAACCGTCTTAATGCAAGGGCTGTCGCAACATTGGGGGCTGGCAAATATAATGATGGTGCCGGCTTGCTTCTTCATAAGCGTAAAGATGGAGGTGCTCAATGGATTTATCGTTATACCATTCACGGGCGGCGCCGCGAAATGGGCTTGGGGGCTTTAAGAGATGTCTCTTTAAAACAAGCCCGTGAATTGGCAACAGGATGGCGTTCTGTTTTACGTGAGGGTCGTGACCCCATTAAAGAACGCGATAAACAAAAGCGTGAAGCAATAAGCAATCTCCATTATTTAAAAGATATTGCACTAGATGCTTTTGAAAGTCGTAAAGCTGAATTAAAAGGGGATGGTAAAAATGGACATTGGTTTTTACCTCTACGCCTTCATATTCTCCCTAAATTAGGCTGTCTGCCCGTTTCAGAGATTACCCAAACAGAGATACGCAATACCCTCGCTCCTATTTGGCATACAAAGGCTGGAACAGCAGAGAAAGCATTGATACGTCTTAATCTTTGTCTCAAACATGCGGCTGCATTAGGGTTGGATGTTGATTTACAAGCAACAGAAAAAGCACGCGCTCTCTTAGGTAAACAACGCCATAAGAAACAAAACTTTCCAGCAATGGATTGGAGAGAGGTTCCGGCTTTTTATAAAACACTTTGTGAAGCATCAACCCTAACACAACTGGCTTTACGTTTGCTTATCCTGACAGGCGTTCGTACCAATCCTTTGTGTCATATTCATAAAGAGCAAGTTGAGGGGAATATATGGACTATTCCTGCTGAGAATATGTCGAGCTACGATAGGCATTAGGCTTGCCAAAAGAAGAGGAAATTTGCGATCTTTTGAATGTGGAAAACGTATTTTAATACCATAAATCTTTAATCTTTTCGATAGCTTCTATATGTTTCATATAGTGATCAAATGGAGAACTTCCTTTATCTTTAAGATAACTTCATTGTGAAGAATACGTCTTCAACTGTTAGTGGCTTGCCATCTAAAAGCGTGCCTTTGGATTCAGAAAAAGTAATTTCAGTGCGTGTATTGTTTAATTCAATTTTTTCTGTCAAAAGGTTATAAAAGTGTAAAAGCTTCATAAAGAGAGCGTACCATCATTGTTCCATAAACAAAACTAGAAAAATTGTTCATCTGAGAAAAGTTTTCTTGCCGTTGTACTAAAACTGCGAATGACGAAGGGATTTAATCCACCAAATGTTCCAACAACACCGCAGCTAGAGCTTCATGATTTAACAAGAAGAAATATAAATATAAAAAAATTTAAAGTAATAAGATCTATAGAATAATATAAGAATTTACTTATGACTATATTGTAATAATGATTCGTTTATGCAATTTTATTTCATTTCGTGACAGTAAGATATTTTGTAGATTAATTTCATAAATCCTAATGCCATAAAAGGAGAAAACTGTATAAGAATGCATAAGAATTTAGCTGGCAAATTGTAGTGTTTCCTCCAAATTTGACTTTTCTCTTTATATTGAAGTAAGAAACGTAAAGAGAGGGTGTCATTTCATTGGTTTAATTTAATACACTTGATTGAAATTATATTTAATATTCCTGTTGTTGGGGATATTATAAAAGCGCGTTGAAAGGATTGACTTAATCATGTCGCATAAAAATATTTATTCTGTTATTTCAGGGTTAGCGGGAGCTGTTGCCCTTTTTTTTACAATTCATACTTCTGCAGGGGCGCAGACTTTATCTCAAGGTTGGTATAAGGTTTGCAGTAAGCAGCATGATGTTGATGTTTGTAATACAATGAACACTGTTGTATCAAATACGGGACAGCCTTTAACAGCCTTTAATCTTGTTGAAATAAAAGGAAAACAAAATGAAAAACGTATAGGTATTCAAGTGCCTACAGGTCGTTTTTTGCCAGAAGGTGTTCTCATTCAAATAGGAGATAATTTCTCTAAAAAAGTTCCTTATATTATTTGTAACGGGCCTAGTTGTATTGCCAATGATGTGTTAGATGATAAGCTTATTACTGCTATGAAAAGTGGTTCAAAAATGGTTGTAACTACAATTAATTTTCGTGGTTCAGCTAATCCTATTGAATTTTCTCTTAATGGATTCACAGCTGCGTACACAGGTCCTGGTATGGAGGAAAAAGATTTTCAACAAGAACAAATAAAGTTGCAACAAGCCATTCAATCAAAGCAAAAAGAGATTGAAGATCGTATGCGCGCTGAGCAAGAGAAAGCTAAACAGAACTAATTAATATACGACATAAGTAAAGTATTCTTTGAATATTTTTCGCTATGTTTACTTATTGAAACCGCCGTAAAATATTTACGGCGGTTTTCTTATATTTAATTTTTAGAAAGATTTCTACGTTTCCACCAACCAGTGCGCTCAGTCTTGGGAGAGTCATCAGGTGTTGATGATATAACAACAGGGGTATTGATTTTCTCCTCAACTTTGGAGGAAGCTGATTTGGTAGTTTCCTCACTTACAGTTTTTTGTTCTGATGGTTCTTGTGTTGTTAACTCTTTAGAGAGTGATTTTTTACGCGTTTTACGTATTCGTTTTTTGCTATTTTCAGGCGTTTCTTCCGCGGTGTCATGCGCAGTTTCATCCATTTTTTTTGTTTTAACTTTACGTTTTGGAGCAGTTATAGATTTTCCTTCTAAAGATTCTGCTACTATTACATTTTGGTCGTTTCCAATATCTTGCTGATTTTGCACTGTTTTTGACGAACGTACTTTATGGTTTTTAGGTTTAGTAATCGTATCAACTTTTACAATATCATCTTGTTGTATATTCAAGTGTTGTGTATCATTTTTTGCTTCTTCTAATGGGGCAGATTTTGCAGCTGGAATACGACGTTTGCGATAGGCTGTTTTGATTTCTTCTAAGGCCTGTTTAGCAAAATCTCCTACCGGTTCTGCATAAGGAGTACGAGGCTGATAAGAACTATTATCCTGATGATGGCGCCCCCCACGACGTCCCCGACGACGTCCCCGACGACGAGTATCATCATTTAGTGTATCATCTTTTTTATGAATGGTGGAAAGAGAATTGTCATGAACTTCGCCTTGACGATTTTTACGCTGACGTTTCTGCTTTGTTTCAACAAGTGTTCTATCTTCTGTAACAGGATTATCTCTTAAGAGTTCATCTGTGATTTCTTCTTTATTGTTATCTTCAAAGAGCAATGGAGTCTGAGAAACTGCTTCCGCTATTGCACCCTTAGAAATAATGAGATGTTGCGTTCCAATGCTATCATCTGCTTCAATACTAATATTAAGTTTAAAGCGCGCTTCTAGATTAACAAGAATATTGCGTTTATGATTTAATACATAAAGCGCTGTTGTTACGGGCGTGCGTACAGTAATGTTATGTTGCGGATTGTGAAGAAGATATTCTTCAATTGAGCGCATGACATGTAAAGCTATTGATGATTCAGAACGAACATTTCCTGTTCCAGCACAATGCGGGCAGGGGTGTGTTGTGCTTTCTAAAACTGATACGCGAATACGTTGACGACTCATTTCCAAAAGGCCAAAGTGTGAAATGTGACCAACTTGAATACGAGCACGGTCACTTTTTAAGCAATCTTTCAATTTTTTTTCGACCAGTCTCACATTGCGCTCTTCAAGCATGTCTATAAAATCAATCACAATCAAACCAGCAAGATCACGCAAACGTAATTGACGTGCTATTTCTTCTGCAGCTTCAAGGTTGGTTTGTAATGCTGTTTTCTCAACAGAAAGTTCTTTGGTAGAACGACCAGAATTTACATCAATAGCAACAAGCGCTTCAGTTTGATTAATAACAAGATAACCACCAGATTTTAAAGAAACTTGTGGGTGCAACATTTTATCAAGTTGAATTTCAATATTATTGCGTGTAAAAATTGGGATAGGATCGCGATAAGGTTGTACAACTTTTGCATGACTTGGCATAAGCATACGCATGAAATCTTTTGCTTCACGATATCCTTGGTCACCTGAAACAAGAATTTCATTAATATTTTTATTATAAAGGTCTCGTATAGAACGCTTTATGAGATTACTTTCTTCATGAACAAGACATGGTGCCGTGGATTTAAGTGTCAAAGTGCGAATAGTATCCCATAATCGGGTAAGATATTCATAATCGCGTTTAATCTCGGCTTTTGTTCTATTCGCTCCAGCTGTTCGTAGGATAACACCCATGCCCTTAGGAACAGCTAACTCTTTTACAATTTCTTTAAGACGCTTGCGATCTTGTAGATTGGTGATTTTTCGTGAAATACCACCCCCACGTGCTGTGTTGGGCATGAGAACAGAATAACGACCTGCTAGAGATAAATATGTTGTGAGTGCAGCACCTTTATTGCCACGTTCTTCTTTGATAACTTGCACCAACAAAATTTGACGTCGCTTCATCACTTCTTGAATTTTATATTGACGTCCTTGTTTTCGTTGATAGGTAGGGAGTTCTTCACGCACATCCTCGGCACCAACCATTTCAATATCATCATGAGCAATACTTGCACTAAAAGATTCTTCTGCATCATCAACGGTTATTGCTTCAGATCTCATGTCATTTTCAACATCAACTGCCATGACATCATTACGCTCATCTTTTTTTGTTTTTCTGGAGCGTCTTTTATTCTTTTTTGTTTCTTCAGTAGGAACATCTACATAATTGTCTCCTACAGCAGCTTGTTCCTCTTCTTCAAGAAGAGCCAGACGATCCGCAATAGGAATTTGATAATAATCAGGATGAATTTCAGAAAATGTCAAAAAACCATGGCGATTACCACCATATTCGACAAAAGCTGCTTGGAGCGATGGCTCTACACGTGTAATACGCGCCAGATAAATATTCCCCTTAAGCTGCTTTTTATGTTCTGATTCAAAATCAAGTTCCTCAATTTTGTTGCCGTGAACAACAACAACACGTGTTTCCTCCGGATGGGAGGCATCTATAAGCATTTTGTTTGACATAAGTTAAAATCCTGAAGGCGACATGCGCAACTTTATTCAAACGAACAGTATGACTATTCGCAAATGTGAGGGGCTGTCTGCCATAAAAGGGAGGTACCAGTAAAACAGAACGGGATACTCCATAGAGATGCAAGACTGCATTTACAGCAATTCTCATCATCATTTCCCTCTGTTTTGTATGACTCATAATTTTTGTAAGTCTCCGGTAAAATAATCTTTAAAATAGTTCGGATGTCCGAACCAGCGAATCTAAATAACGTAATCCTAGCTTTTGTGACACAAAAAAATTTCATCCATAAAAAGCCTGAATGTATAACGTGGTAACAAATATTCTAAAAAACAACTTAATATGGACTACAGATTATTTAGGTGGTTACTATTGGCTAGGAAGCCGTAAATGTTCTTTTATGTTGATATCATGATTTTGGCAAGTAACAATGTAAATACATATCATTATAATGCCTTTATTGCCTTAATTTAATTTTTAGAGGTATTTTTTAAAGTTGGAGAATTCAGCATTTATTGAAAAAGATGAAATAAATCTGATAGATTGCTTTTATACCGTTGAGATCAATTGTTGCTAATAGAGAATTTAAGAGTATTTCACTTATGATAAAAGGGGTTTCTACCAAAAAGCCAAAAGCAGCCTATTGGGATATTATTTTGTACGTCCTATGTTATGTATTCTTTTTTTTAATATTTCAAACAAATATCCAAGCGGCAAATGCTTTAAAACTTGTTGATTTGCGAACTATTGGAGATAGTGCACGCACACGTATTATTGCGGTTTTTAATGCTGAACCCAATGTTCGTTTACAGACTTTGGATAAGCCTGCCCGTTTGATTATCAATTTGCCTACTGTTGATTTTTCAGGACAAAATACACCTTTTAAAAAACAGAATACACTATCAAGTATGTTATCAGATGTTCGTTATGGTTTTTCTGATATACGGACTTCACGCATTATTTTGACGAGTAAAATTGCTTTTGTTGTTGAAAAGAGTACAATCCAAAAATTAGAGAATGGTTTATGGCAACTCCTGATTGATATTCGTAAAACGACACAAGAAGAGTTTAATGAAATATTTGAAAAACAAGAAAGCAACAAGCTTGATACAAAAATACAACGAATAACAACACGTAATTTTCGTGTTGTTCTTGATCCTGGTCATGGTGGAATTGATGGTGGTGCGCGAGGTATTAGTGGGATTTTAGAAAAAGATGTAACACTTGCCTTTGCTCGTGTCTTGCGAGATGAATTAAAAAAATATTCTCATATCACCGTAGCTTTAACACGCGATTCTAATATTTTTTTAAGATTAAGTGAAAGAGTTAAAAAAGCGCAAGAATTTGATGCCGATCTTTTTATATCTATTCATGCAGATACTATTAATTTACATTCTCTTCGTGGTGCTACAGTCTATACCATATCAGACAAAGCATCTGATGCAATTGCAAAATCCTTGGCTGAAAATGAAAATAGAGTTGATCTTCTGGATGGTTTACCGGTAGATGAATCGCTTGAAGTTACAGATATTTTGCTCGATCTTACTCGACGTGAAACGCACGCATTTTCGGTGAATTTTGCCAATAGTGTTGTTTCAAATTTATCAAAAAGTAATATCAATCTGATAAATAATCCTCATCGATATGCTGATTTTCAAGTTTTAAGGGCTTCAGACATCCCCTCTGTTTTGATAGAAATTGGTTATTTATCCAATAAAGAGGATGAAGAATTATTAAACAATCCGCAATGGAGAAAACAAATGGCTATCTCAATTGCGCATTCTATTCACCAATTCGCTGAATATAAGCAGAAAATTATGCAACCTCTTTAAATTGGTGAGAAAATAAAGTATCAGTATCGGGTTCTGATAGAGTTTAGTATAAACAATAAAAGATAAAAACAGTTTTTCTTTATCTTCCATCGCGCGGTGATATCCGCACAGCGTTAGTAAGATAATATATTTTTCTTTAATCAATTCTAAAGGAGTGGATAGCCGTTCTGATGATGATTTTTTTTAGATACCTTCTGAGTTTTGTTATGCTTCTTGGGTTTTGCTGTGTAATGATACAGGATGCACTCGCAACAGATCAGGCGAATATACTTCCTGATTATGAAGTTCTGTCGCTCTATGAACCACCTGTGATGACACGCGTCCATGCTGCTGATGGTAGCCTAATGGCAGAGTTTGCAACAAAGCATCGCCTCTATTTACCGATTCAATCAATACCAAAGATTCTTAAAGAGGCTTTTATTTCCGCTGAAGACAAAAATTTTTATCATCATTTCGGCTTAGATCCCGAAGGACTTTCTAGAGCTTTAATCAATAATATCCGTAATATTGGTTCTGGGAAACGCCCAGAAGGGGCATCAACCATTACACAACAAGTCGCTAAAAACTTTCTTTTAAATTCAGAAGCAACATTAGAGCGTAAGTTAAAGGAAGCTATTCTAGCGATGCGTATCGAAAAAACCTATTCAAAAGAACATATTCTTGAGCTTTATCTCAACGAAATTTATCTTGGTCGTGGCACTTATGGTATTGCGGCGGCTGCTTTGACTTATTTCAATAAATCCGTCAATGATCTAACGTTAGAAGAATGTGCTTATTTGGCTGCTCTTCCCAAAGGTCCGGGAAATTATGATCCATTCAAAAATACACAGCGTGCCATTAATCGGCGCAATTGGGTTATAGATCGAATGGTAACAAATGGATATGTGACGCGTGAACAGGGAGAAAAAGCGAAAACAAAGCTCTTAGGAGCGAGATTACGCGGTAGCGATAGTTATGTTTTTGCTGCTGACTATTTTACTGAAGAAGTACGCCGCCGTTTAATGCGTCGTTATGGTGCAAAAACACTTTATGAGGGTGGACTTTCGATTCGTACAACATTAGATCCTCATTTACAAATTCTTGCTCGAAAAGCTTTACACAATGGGCTCATTAAATTTGATCATTCACAAGGATGGCGTGGAGCTTATGATCGTATTGATAAGAAAGATGATTGGGGGGGAGAGCTTGCAAATATCACGGGGTTAAGTGATGTTCCTGAGTGGCGTTTGGCTGTTGTTCTTTCTGCTAATGCCAATAAAGTAGAGATTGGTTTGCAGCCCAAGCGTGAAAATTCAGGTTTATTATCAAAAAAACGAGAAACAGCTATTTTATCTGAGAAGGATTCAAAGTGGGCTTTAAATGTCGTAAAAGAAAATGGCTATCGAAGGATTGCCCATAATCTATCGCAAGTCCTGCAGGTTGGCGATGTTATTTTTGTTGAAAAAATACCCAATGCAAACAATATTTACCGATTACAACAAATTCCAAAAGTTGAAGGTGCCATTGTTGCGATGGAACCTGAGACAGGGCGTGTTCTTGCAATGGTGGGAGGATTTTCTTTTTCCGCATCTGAATTTAATCGCGCCACACAAGCGTATCGTCAGCCTGGTTCTGCTTTCAAACCTTTTGTGTATGCAGCGGCGCTCGATAATGGATATACACCAGCATCCGTTGTTTTAGATGGCCCCATCGAAATTCGCCAATATAATGGTGAGATTTGGCAGCCTAAAAATTATGGAGGTACATATGCTGGACCTTCAACACTACGTTATGGCATTGAACATTCCCGCAATCTTATGACCATACGCCTTGCCTATGATATGGGAATGCCTCTTGTTTCTGAATATGCAGAGCGTTTTGGCATTGTCGATAAATTGCAACCTTATCTCCCCATGGCCTTAGGAGCTGGGGAGACAACGGTTTTACGAATGGTGACAGCTTATTCAGTGATCGCCAATGGAGGACGCTCTATTCATCCTTCTCTCATAGACAGAATTCAAGATCGTTATGGAAAAACAATTTACCGTCATGATGATCGTCTCTGTGAAAATTGTAATGTTCAGACATGGGATAATCAAAATGAACCCAAATTAATTGATGAAAGAGATCAAGTTCTTGATCCTATGACGGCTTATCAGATTACATCAATGATGGAAGGGGTTGTTCAACGCGGTACAGCGGCACGTTTACGTTATCTCAATCGCCATATTGCCGCTAAAACAGGAACCACAAATGATTCTAAAGATGTATGGTTTATGGGATTTACCCCTGATCTTGTCGTTGGTGTTTTTGTTGGTTACGATCAACCAGCACCATTAGGATATAATGGCACAGGCAGTTCATTGGCTGCACCTATTTTTGGTGAATTTATGGAAGGCGCTCTGAAAGGAAAACCAAATGTGCCATTTAAAATGCCAGAGGGTATGATTTTAATGCCAATTAATCGTAAGACAGGCATGCTTGCAGAAAGAGGAGAGCAAGATGTCATTATAGAAGCATTTAAGCCAGGAACTGGACCTGCTGATATCTATCAAGTGATTGGTGGCACAAATTCTTTTCAAGAAGGTGTTCCAGCAATGACTACTTCTCCTCAGGTTAATAAAGCTCTTGAAAGCGGTACAGGTGGGCTGTATTAATCAAAAAAATCTCTTTTGATATAACGGATGAATGGAATAAACGCATTTTTATCTCCTTTTTTGCAGTGTAGCTACAGTAAAGAGATTGATGAGATTATACGATCCTCTTATTACGAGAGCTGATTTGTATAAAATGCTAAAAAATATAAAGAGAAAGAATAAAAAATAAAAACGACGGTGTGAAGTTATGCGAGCAGAAATAGAAACATTAGTTGATGAAATCCAACAAGCAATTAAGTTGCTAAGGGGGCATCTTTGACTGGGATCAATCACTCAAACGTCTCGAATATCTCAATCAAAAAGCAGAGGATCCAACACTTTGGGATGATGCGCAACAAGCACAGGATATGATGCGTGAGCGTCAGCGTCTGGATGATTCAATTCATGGCATTCGATCATTTACAAAAACGCTTGAAGAGTGCATTGAGTTAATCGCGATGGGTGAAGAAGAAAGTGATATCGAAATTATCACTGATGCAGAAAACACCATACGCAATCTTAAGAATGAGATAGAAAAAAAGCAAATTGATGTGCTTCTTTCAGGAGAAGCAGACCAGAATGATACTTATCTAGAAGTTCATGCCGGTGCAGGAGGCACGGAAAGCCAAGATTGGGCTTCTATGTTGTTGCGTATGTATACACGTTGGGCTGAACAGCATCACATGAAGGTTGAAATATTAGAGATTCACGATGGAGAAGAAGCCGGCATAAAATCAGCAACTCTTCTCGTAAAAGGACATAACGCATATGGTCTGTTGAAAACAGAATCAGGGGTTCACCGTTTGGTCCGCATTTCACCGTTTGATTCCAATGCAAAACGCCATACTTCTTTCGCAAGCATTTGGGTTTATCCTGTTATTGATGATAATATTGAAGTTGATGTTTCAGAGGCGGATGTTCGTATCGATACTTATCGTGCATCAGGGGCAGGAGGACAACATGTCAATACGACAGATTCTGCAGTTCGTATCACACATATAAAAACGGGTATTGTTGTTCAATGTCAAACGGAGCGTTCTCAGCATAAAAATAGAGCAACTGCGTGGTCTATGTTACGCGCAAGACTCTATGAAGAAGAACTCAAAAAGAGAGAAGAAGAAACAAATGCTGTGGAAGCTTCTAAAACAGAAATCGGATGGGGACATCAAATTAGGTCTTATGTTCTGCAACCCTACCAGCTTGTCAAAGATTTACGCACAGGTGTTGAAAACACTGATCCACAATCCGTACTCAATGGCAATTTAGATGCATTCATAGAAGCAGCACTTGCACGGCGCATTTACGGAAAAGCCCAGGAAATTGAAGACATTGATTAACCGAAGACAATATTTTTAAGATGATTGCTTGATCCGTTAATTCTATCTCCATTGCTAGATTTATGAAATCCAGTAATGGAGTGGTTTTTATATTTTAAAACTACTTGAATAACAACATTTATAAATCTTGATCATGTAAAAATGTGGCAGCAGCTAACACCTTCTCAGCATGTCCAGACACGCTCACTTTACGCCATTCTTCTGCTATTTTTCCGGTTTTATCAATGAGAAAAGTGCTTCGTTCAACGCCCATATATTTGCGTCCATACATGCTTTTTTCAACCCAGACACCGTAAGCTTCAAGTGTGTTTTTTTCTTCATCGGAAACAAGGATGACATCAAGTGCATGTTTTGTTTTAAATTTATCGTGTTTTTTAACATTATCTGGAGAGATTCCAATAACAACCACTCCTATTTCATCAAATTTTGCTTTTAATTGCGTAAAATCAAGTGCTTCACACGTGCAGCCACTCGTATCATCTTTTGGATAAAAATATAAAACAACGCATTTCCCTTGTAGGTCAGAAAGACATATTTTATCTCCCCCATCACGGGGCAAGTGAAAATCAGGAGCAAGGGTGCCTTTCATTGATTTTGTCATTTTTTTTGACTTTCTTTTTTGTCTAACAACTACAAGCTATGAAGAATACATACAAGAAGGAATGATGCAACTTTTTAAAATTTATTGTTTCGAAAGATTTTTTATTATTGCCTAAAAAAGCTATTGTATCACAAGGATTGAAGCGAGGAAAAGAAATCAATATAAACAGCATGAAAAAAGGAGTATAAAAATTATAAAGCAATTATATTAGTTTTATCAAAACATGTTTTTTCTTACCGAAGGAAAGTTTAAGAATTCCATCGGCATTGACATCCTCTTCAAGAATAAGACGCGTCTCATCTTCAATGATTTGATCATTAATACGTACACCTCCGCCTTGAACATGCCGGCGAGCCTCACTGTTAGATTTGGCAAGTTTTGTTCGTACTAAAAGATTAAGTAATCCTATTCCCATTTTTAATTCTGTAGCGTGAATTTCAATAGTTGGAAGATTTTCTCCAAGTGTTTTTTCTTCAAAAGTTTTTCGAGCAGTTTCAGCAGCTGCATTTGCAAGACTGCGCCCATGCAACATTGCGGTAATTTCTGTTGCAAGGATTTTCTTTGCTTCGTTAATTTCACTCCCTTGTAATGCAGAAAGTTTGACAATCTCATCCATTGGCAATGTGGTATAAAGCTTTAAAAACCGAATAACATCAGCATCTTCTGTGTTACGCCAGTATTGCCAAAATTGATAAGGTGAAAGCATATCTGTGTTAAGCCATATAGCACCATTCAGGGACTTGCCCATTTTTGCTCCAGAAGACGTGGTGAGCAATGGTGAAGTTAATGCATATAACTGTGCTGTTCCTAAGCGATGTCCTAACTCAATTCCATTAACAATATTACCCCATTGATCAGAACCGCCCATTTGCATACGCAGTCCATAACGCTTATAAAGTTCAACAAAATCATAGGCTTGCAGGATCATATAATTAAACTCTAAGAATGACAAAGAATGTTCACGCTCAAGTCTTAGTCTGACGGAATCAAATGACAACATACGGTTAACAGAAAAATGTCTTCCTACATCACGCAAAAATTCTAAGTAGTTTAAATTGCATAACCATTCAGCATTATTAACAATACATGCATCAGTTTCTTTATCACCAAATGTTAAGTAATGAGCGAAGACCTTTTTAATACTAGCAATATTTGTAGTAATATCATCTTGTGTTAGAAGGCGCCGTGCTTCATCTTTAAAAGAAGGATCGCCAATCAGTCCTGTTCCTCCACCCATTAAGGCAATGGGACGATGACCCGTTTTTTGTAACCAATAAAGCATCATAATTTGCAGAAGACTTCCGGCATGTAGGCTCGACGCTGTAGGATCAAATCCAATATAGGCACTTACAATTTCTTTTGAAAAAAGATCATCTAAGCCTCTTTCATCCGAAATTTGGTGGATAAAACCACGCTCGTGCATAATGTGTAAAAAATCAGATTTAAAGACAGTCACAGATTTGTCCCTCATTAAAATTGCATTTATTGATCGGATGGTTTGTTAATACCCTCTCTCTACCATAATTAATAGCTATCTCACAAGGGAACGAAAAATATCGGAAGTAAAAACACAGGTGTCATTTTACTTGTCTATTTCAGCAGAAAATACTTTTTTCTCAAAGAAAATTATCCCTTTTAAATCTTTGAGTGTAGATAAATGACAGAAAGGCAGAATCAATGCAAAAAGGTG
Organism: Bartonella sp. MM73XJBT; assembly: GCF_028618465.1. Lineage (NCBI taxonomy): Bacteria > Pseudomonadati > Pseudomonadota > Alphaproteobacteria > Hyphomicrobiales > Bartonellaceae > Bartonella > Bartonella sp. MM73XJBT. The sequence goes on from NZ_JAQISY010000012.1 coordinate 42,750, forward strand.
TCCTGAGCTACAGGAGTTCTTGTTCACTTTTTATAAATTCTAACGCTTAGGTAAGTGAAAGTATTTCGGGCGGAGGAGCGAGGAATTCGCCAGTAATATGATTGTCTAAATATTGTGCACATCGTTCAATAAGCTCTTGATGATATCCGCTAAAAAAGTGATTAGCGCCCTCCAATATTTCTTGTGTAATAGTAATACCTTTTTGTGTTTTGAGTTTATCTACAAGCGTTTGAACATCTTTTGGAGGAGCCACTTTATCAACAGCACCGTGAATAATAAGCCCAGAGGAGGGACAAGGGGCAAGAAATGAAAAGTCATAAACATTTGGTTGAGGAGCAACGGATATAAAGCCCTCAATTTCCGGTCGGCGCATTAAAAGCTGCATACCAATCCAAGCACCAAATGAATAGCCCGCCACCCAGCAATTTTTAGAATCAGGATGCTGTGCTTGTACCCAATCGAGAGCAGCGGCAGCATCTGAAAGCTCTCCTATCCCATAATCAAACTCACCTTGACTGCGACCAATACCACGAAAATTAAAACGTAATGTTGTAAAGCCACGTTGTTGAAACATATAGAAGAGATCATAAACAATTTTATTGTTCATTGTGCCACCAAATTGGGGATGAGGATGCAAAATAATCGCAATTGGTGCATTTCTTTGCTGAGAAGGCTGATAACGCCCTTCAAGCCGACCTGCGGGACCATTAAAAATAACTTCTGGCATTAAATGCTCCTTAACATACGATAAGCTCTCATTGACCTTGATCGACTTTTACCATAGAATCTCTTAAGTAATTACTAGATATTCTTTTTTAAGTGCATTTTTCAAGAAAATTGCACTATTTTTTTTAATCAATTCATCAGATGAATGATTGCGATATAAAATGGTTATGAAACGCCGATATTTTGATCATAACGCGACAACACCACTCAAGAAAGCAGCACGGGTGGCATTACTAGAATCTTTAGAGATATTTGGTAATCCCTCATCCGTTCATACGGAAGGGCGTGCTGCGAAAGCGTTATTACAAAAAGCACGTCGACAAGTTGCTGAAAGTCTCAATACCAATCCAGATCACGTTGTCTTTACATCTGGTGCAAGTGAAGCGGCAATGACTTTATTAACACCCTTTTATAATATGGGAAGATCTAAAATTCGATTTTCTCATCTTTATATTGGGGCAACAGAACATCCATCTGTTGCAGAAGGAGGACGTTTTTCTCAAGAATGTATCAGTACAGTTGCTGTTGATCAAGATGGGCTTATTCAACAAGATAAATTAGTCTCTCTCTTAAAAATGCACGATAAAACAATGGGGCTTCCTCTTGTTGCTATTCAAGCTGCAAATAGTGAAACGGGTGTTCTTCAGCCAATAAAAGAGATAGCTGCGATTGTTCGTGATTTTGGAGGGATTCTGATTGCTGATTTAACACAATATGTAGACAAAAATTTTGTTGATATTGATCAGATGGAAGGAGATTTTTTTATACTGTCGGCTCATAAAATTGGTGGTCCTAAAGGGATTGGTGCTTTTGTTTCATCTGGAAACCTTTTGATGCCAACTCCTCTTATTGTAGGAGGAGGACAAGAAAAAGGGTTACGTGGAGGAACAGAAGCATTGCCATTGATTGCTGCTTTCGGGGCAGCAATTGCTGATTGTTATACAAAAGAACAGATAAAGCAGTTACTATATTTACGCGATAAATTAGAAAATGGAATACAGAAAGTATGTCATGATGTTGAAATTTTTGGCAAAAGAGTTCAGCGTTTGCCAAATACAACTTATTTCACGGTGCGTGGTATAAACGCTGAAACAATGCAAATTGCTTTTGATTTGGCTGGGTTCTCTGTATCAGCAGGTTCTGCCTGCTCTTCAGGGAAAGTAAAACAAAGCAGGGTCTTGGAGGCAATGGGGTATCATATTCCCAATGGAGCAATTCGTATTTCAATAGGGCGGTGTACAACTTCTCAAGACATTGATGATTTTCTATTGTCTTTTTCTCAAATTATCAGTAATAAAAGAGGATAGGATTTATCATTGAACTTGAAAATTAGAATTATTTTAAATAAAAAGCTTGATTAAGATTTTTCCACTTTGCATATAGCCTAAAGTGCGTATAGCCTAAAAAATGAATTATTCATTTTAATCCTGTAAAACACGAGACTTTTAGTCACCGGTTCTTGATGCCAAAAATGGAGAAAGTTTATGCCGGCAGTACAAGAAACAATACGTCAAGTACGTGAAATAGATGTTGATCAATATAAATATGGCTTTGAAACCAATATTGAAATGGACAAAGCTCCAAAAGGTTTAAACGAAGATATTATCAAATTTATTTCTGCTAAAAAGCATGAACCTGAATGGATGCTCACATGGCGTTTGCAAGCTTTCCACCGTTGGTCAACAATGCAAGAACCGAGTTGGGCGCGCATTAAATATCCTCCAATTGATTTTCAAGAGCTTTATTATTATGCTGCTCCTAAAAATCATACAGGACCAAAATCTTTGGATGAAGTCGATCCTGAATTGTTGGCAACCTATGAAAAGCTTGGTATTCCCCTCAAAGAACAAGAGATTTTAGCAGGAGTAAGAAAACAGTCTGATCCTTCTACTTTTGATGAAAGTATCTATGCATCAGGGCAGGTTGCTGTCGATGCGGTTTTCGATTCTGTTTCTGTTGTGACAACATTTAAAAAAGAGCTTGCACGTTCTGGCGTTATTTTTTGCTCTATTTCAGAAGCAATTATCGAACATTCCGCTCTTATTAAAAAACATTTAGGAAGCGTTGTGCCTGTGGGTGATAATTATTATGCTGCCTTGAATGCAGCAGTTTTTACAGATGGTTCATTTGTTTATATTCCCAAAGGCGTCCGTTGTCCTATGGAGCTTTCAACCTATTTTAGGATTAATGAACGCAATACAGGTCAATTTGAGCGAACATTAATTATTGCCGATGAAAATTCCTATGTTTCTTATCTTGAGGGGTGTACAGCCCCCCAACGTGATGAAAATCAACTGCATGCCGCTGTTGTTGAGCTTATTGCACTGGAAAATGCAGAAATTAAATATTCTACAGTACAAAATTGGTATCCCGGCGATAAAGAAGGCAAGGGTGGTATTTATAATTTTGTCACAAAGCGTGGAGATTGTCGGGGCGATAATTCTAAAATTTCATGGACACAAGTCGAGACTGGTTCTGCTATTACTTGGAAATATCCATCTTGTTTGCTACGTGGGAATAACTCGCGTGGGGAATTTTATTCTATTGCTGTTGCAAACGGTTATCAACAAATCGATTCCGGTACAAAAATGATCCACTTAGGTAAAAATACTTCCAGTCGTATTGTTTCTAAAGGCATTTCGGCTGGTTTTTCAAATAACACTTATCGGGGACAAGTTACAGCACATCGAAAAGCACAAAATGCACGTAATTTTACGCAATGCGATAGTTTGTTAATTGGCAATGATTGTGGTGCTCATACAATACCTTATATTGAAGCAAAAAATGCGACAGCGCAATTTGAACATGAAGCGACAACATCAAAAATTTCTGATGATCAACTTTTCTATGTTATGCAGCGTGGCATTCCTGAAGAGGAAGCTATCGCACTAATTGTGAATGGTTTTGTAAAAGAAGTTATTCAAAAACTTCCAATGGAATTTGCCGTTGAAGCACAAAAGCTCATTGGTATCAGCCTTGAAGGTAGTGTAGGATAATCGGTAAGGTAAAGAGCATCTCTTTGGCTTAAAAGAGTCAGAACAGGATTTCATTATGTTAGAAATAAAAAATTTGCGTGCCCGTATTGTTGGAACCGATACAGAAGTTATTCGAGGGTTAAACTTGACCGTTCAAGATGGTGAAGTTGCTGCTATCATGGGACAAAATGGAGCTGGAAAATCGACTTTGTCTTATTTACTTGCAGGTCGTGATGATTACGAAGTCATAGAAGGAGATATCCTTTATAATGGACAATCACTTTTAGAAATGGATCCAGCAGAACGTGCAACCTATGGTGTTTTTCTTGCCTTTCAATATCCAATGGAAATACCTGGAGTGGCAACGATGGAATTTTTAAAAGTTGCAATGAATTCTCAACGTAAAGCACGTGGTGATGAAGAACTTAAAATTCCTGAATTTATAAAATGTGTTAAAGAAGCTTCTTCAAAACTTGATATAGATATGGACATGCTAAAACGTCCATTAAATGTGGGTTTTTCAGGGGGGGAAAAAAAGCGTGCTGAAATTTTACAAATGGCACTTCTTGAACCTAAACTCTGCATTTTAGATGAAACAGATTCTGGTTTAGATATTGATGCACTAAAAATTGTTGCAGATGGTGTTAATAAACTCAGAGATTCAAAACGTTCATTTCTGGTCATTACCCATTACCAACGCCTACTGAACTATATTATTCCTGATACGGTACATGTTCTCTATAAAGGACGTATTATTAAAAGCGGAGATAAATCACTAGCGCTTTATTTGGAACAAAATGGATATGCTGATCTTATTAATGAAGCAGCTTGAGGTTATTGTAATATGAGCGCACAACAAGAATTGTTAGCGGTTGAAAAGGAGATACTCAATCATTTCAATCAATCTATAAACAATTTACCTGGTGATAAGACTGTGCGGGCAGTTCGCAAAAAAGCGATTGAACTGTTTCAAACCACATGTCTTCCTTCACGGAAAATCGAAAATTGGCATTATACTAATCTGCGTACACTATTGAAATCTGTGAGTGACTTTTCGCAAACAAATGCTGATGGGCAATACATTACTGCATTACTTCAAGAAAGTACTGTTTTTTCTATTAAAAATGGAAAAACATCGACACAGTCAAATGTAGCAAATATGACCATAAAGCGGCTTGCTGATGCCTTAAAGGAAAATGAAGTACAGATAGATCAAATCACTTCTAATGAAGACTTTATCGGACAATTAAATACCGCTTTTGTTACGGATGGTTGGCTTTTCCATATTCCTGAAAATACAAAATTAACTGTTCCTATTGAATTGCAAAATATTCAAATGAGTGGACAATCTCATATTTTTTCGGAAATAAAAATGGATAAAAACAGTCAAGCTGTGTTTGTTGAACGTCAGATTGGCGATGATAAAGAGAGTTTTGTCAGTTCAATCTTTTCGTTACATGTTGCTGCTTATAGTGATGTAACATGGATCCTTATTCGCAATCGTGGTTTTAATTCTATACAGTTTGGCCGGTTTCGTGCTGTTCTTGATCAAGGAGCAAAATTATCCCTTTATGTGATTAATATAGGCAGTCAACTTAATCGTCAGGAAATTGATGTTGAGTTACAAGGAGAAGATTCCGACTTTCAATTACGCGTCATCAATTTATTATCAGGAGAGACGCATAGTGATCTTACGATGAATGTTCGCCACGTTGAAGAAAAATCAACCTCAACAGAAATTGTACGCAATGTGGTAACAGATAAAGCCGTTGGCGTTTTTCAAGGCATAATACGTGTTGCTCAAAAAGCTCAAAAAACAGATGCACGCATGGCCTGTAATAGCCTCATTCTTTCAGATGATGCAGAATTTAATGCAAAGCCTGAACTAGAAATTTTTGCTGATGATGTTGCATGTGGTCACGGTGCGACAGTTGCCAACATTAATCATGATTATCTTTTTTATCTTATGGCGCGCGGTATTTCTTTTAAAATGTCTCGTGCACTTCTGATTAAAGGTTTTATCTCCGAGCTCATTGATGAGATCAAACAAGAAAATATCCAAACTGTTTTGAAGAATATGATTGGCGAATGGTTAGAAAAAAATGTTTAAGGCAAAATAATGGAAAGTGACATACCAATATTGAGTTATAACGTAGAAGAAATTCGCCGTGATTTTCCTATTTTGCAATGTAATGTTTATGGTAAACGGTTAGCTTATCTTGACAGTGGGGCATCTGCTCAAAAACCGCAATTTGTGCTCGATGCGATGGATAATTTCTATCGATGTCGTTATGCAAATGTGCATCGAGGAATGCATTTTTTATCGAATGCAGCGACACAATGTTATGAGGATGCTCGTGAAACAGTTCGTGCGTTTTTAAACGCTAAAACAGCAAAGGAAATTATTTTTACGAAAAGTGCAACGGAAGCTATTAATACTGTTGCTTATGGTTGGGGGATGTCTCAATTAAAGGAAGGTGATGAAATTATTCTCACCATTATGGAGCATCATTCCAATATTATTCCGTGGCATTTTATTCGTGAACAAAAAGGTATTAAGCTCGTCTTCGTGCCCGTTGATAAGAATGGTGTCCTCCATATTGAAGATTTTCAAAAAGCTTTAAATAATAAAACAAAACTTGTTGCTATTACGCATATGTCTAATGTATTGGGAACCGTACCTTCTGTTCAAGAAATTATTAAGCTATCACATCAAAATGCCATTCCTGTTCTTGTTGATGGTTCTCAAGGGGCAGTGCATTTAACCGTTGATGTGCAAAATCTTGATTGTGATTGGTATGTCTTTACGGGTCATAAACTTTATGGTCCTACAGGTATAGGTGTGCTTTATGGCAAGGAATTGAGGCTAGAGGAAATGCATCCTTTTCAAGGGGGTGGGGAAATGATTGAGGAGGTAACCATTGATAAGGTTCTTTATAATGCTCCCCCTCATCGCTTTGAAGCGGGGACTCCTCCCATAGCTGAAGCTGTTGGATTAGCTGCTGCTATTGATTATATAAAGCAAAAAGACAGGAATGCTATTTACGCCCATGAAGCAGAACTTTTATCCTATGCACATGAAAGACTTAAAGCGATTAAATCGTTACGTATTTATGGGCATTCTCCTCATAAAGGAGCTATTATATCTTTTAAAATTGAAGAAATCCATGCACATGATATCGCTATGTTTGTTGACCGACAAGGTGTTGCTATCCGTGCAGGAACGCATTGTGCACAACCTTTATTACAACATTTTGGTTTAACATCTGTTTGCCGTGCATCATTGGCTATGTATAGTAATCATGAAGACATTGACCAATTAGTGGAAGCATTAGAAAAAGCAAGGATATTTTTTAATGGCTAAAACAATTGAAGAGCATCATTCTACAGAATCTGTTGAAAATGTAAGAAAAAATGACAAGTCTTACATATCAGCAATTCCAGCAGATGAAATTGATCGTATGACGGATGATATTATTTCTGCTCTGAAAACGGTTTATGATCCAGAAATCCCTGCTGATATTTATGAGCTAGGATTAATTTATCGTATTGATATTGAAGATGATCGTTTAGTAAAGATTGAAATGACACTCACAGCACCAGGGTGTCCCGTTGCTGGTGAAATGCCAGGTTGGGTAGAAAATGCGGTAAGTGCAGTTGAAGGTGTTTCACATGTTGAAGTCACCATGACATTTGATCCGCCATGGACACCTGATTGTATGTCAGAAGAAGCACAAATTGCTGTCGGATGGTACTAAATCCTGTTAGGAGAATTTTAGTCAACGTATTTATGAGTGTATTTATTAATTTTTTGTAGCATTTAAACTTAAGGACATCAAATGGGTTATAATAAACAAAAATTAGAACTCACTTGGATAGGAAAAGAAAAACGCCCAAAATTAGAATCCCGTATTTTATTGGAAGATCTTAAAAAATCTTATCATGCTTCGCATCAAATTTCTGTGAGAGATATTTTTGATAATAAACTCATTTTTGGTGATAATTTACTCGCCCTCAAAGCCCTTGAACAAGAATATACAGGGAAGGTGAAATGTATCTATATCGATCCACCTTATAATACAGGTAATGCATTCGAACATTATGAAGATGGTTTAGAACATTCTATATGGCTAAGTCTTATGAGAGATAGGTTAGAACTCCTGTATCATTTACTCGCAGATGATGGAAGTATCTGGATATCTATTGATGACGATGAACAAGCTTATCTGAAAGTAATGATGGATGAAATTTTTGGTCGAAAAAATTTTGTAAACAATGTTATTTGGCAAAAGAAATATGCTCCACAAAATGACGCAAAGTGGCTTTCAGATAACCATGATTTTGTAATGGTTTATGCTAAAGACAAAACTATTTGGCGACCTAATTTGCTTCCTCGTTCAACCGATATGGATGC
>NZ_JAQISY010000120.1:0-842 GCF_028618465.1 Bartonella sp. MM73XJBT
TGTTATAACGTAGGAACCAAAGCGTTTTGCCAATCGACATTGTTGAAAAAGCTTAATCAAGGGGATTACGAATCGGTTCCGGTAGAATTACAGAAATGGAATAAGGTAGGAGGCAAGCGTCTTAAAGGATTATCCAACCGTAGAGCCGCCGAAGCAGGGCTCTGGGCAAAGGGGGCTTATGTTTCTTCAAATTATCAAAGGGTAGAAACCAAGAATAGAACCGGTCTTTTCCAATTAGAGGCGCTTGCCCCGATTATAGGGTCTTGTTCAGGCTTTGGTGGGCTCTTGGTTGGCAATGGACCAGTGCAATGGGCATTAGCAGGAATTATGGTTTTAGCTGCGTTCACAGGTGTTGTGATTGTAGCCAAGCGCTTTAAGGAACAGCGCTTGTGATTTTTGGGTTGAAAAGAAATCTGTCTCTTCTGTTAACGGCTATAGCCGTTTTTTTTATCGCTTTGGCGAAAGCTTTTCATGTTGGCAAAAAAAGCGAGCGGCACAAACAAACAGAGACAGCCTTAAAGAGAGCAACAACACGTCTTGAGGTTGAAAATGAAGTTAATCAAAAAAGTGATTCTGGTGTGCGTGCTGCTCTGTCTCGTTGGGTGCGAGGCAAATAGATCTGTTTCTTGTGTTGGTTGGTTGCCCATTTATTTGGATAAACAAGATGTTCAGATCATCAGTCCCAATCTAGCAAGAGATATTTTAAAGCATAATCAACAGGGAGCACAGGTATGTGGTTGGAAAGATGGTCAAGAAAGAAGATAACACAAAACAACTGACAGAAACGGAACAACAGCTTCTTCATGAGATGATAGAAACGTACCAAGGCATAAAGATGATGT
>NZ_JAQISY010000121.1:0-826 GCF_028618465.1 Bartonella sp. MM73XJBT
CTTACAAGACCAGGTTGAAACTCATAGTTTTCAATGGCTTTCATCATTGTGATGCTTGAGAAAGCATCATGTTTAAAAAAATTCATATCCATGTGTGCATTCTCCTATCTCAATAGAATGTTGTTTTTGTCTTCGAAAGACTGAATGGCTGCTTTCTTTTGCTCATCTGTGATGGCATCTGGCCATAGCAGTTCAGAAGCTTTCACTGTGCATAAGCGTGCTGTAATCACGGCGCGTTGATCTGCGCCTGTTGCGTCAACAGTGGCAAAGGAAATCCCTGCCGGTGTTTGGCTGCCATCTGTTGCTGCTGGATTAAGGGGGACATAGTGTTCCGTTGCGGTTATCTTTCCCATGACAGTTCCCGCTTCAATGAATGCTCCTGATGCAAACACCACTTCTTCGTTTGACATATCGGGGTCGTAGGGTCCAAGATAAGCGCCATTGCGTACGTCGTCATAAATAATATTCGTCATTTCACTGCCCTCCAAGCTGCTTCCCATTTTGTATGAATCTTTGCCTTGCTCGTCCCATCACTATGAGGGGTATAAGGCGAGACTTTTAAAGACGCGCTTTGAGAGCTAGCAGCCGTCAACACACACTGGCGTGCTTTCTCGAGACTCATACCGTTTTGAATAGCTTTTGCTGCGTCAAAAGAAACGCCTAAATGCTTTGCTTGCCTTTCAAGGGTTGTTAGTGCTTTTGCGCGCTTTCTTTCTTTTTCAAGCACGGCTTTCATATCTTCGCGCTTGTTTTCATTGTCCTCATTGTCTTCGTCCTCATCTTCGTTTTCTTCGTCGTCAAAGATTTCGGCGTTTTTGTCGATGTC
>NZ_JAQISY010000122.1:0-796 GCF_028618465.1 Bartonella sp. MM73XJBT
ATGACTATTTGGCCTTATGCAGAAGTAGGGCATAATCAAGATGCAAAGAGAGAAGTTAAAGTCTTTAATTCTGATAATGTTTTTGCTACTCCAAAACCTGAAAAGCTCATAGAGCGTATTATTCAACTTGCCACCAATCCTGGTGATCTTGTACTGGATTCCTTTGCTGGTTCTGGCACTACCGGTGCCGTTGCTCATAAAATGGGACGCAAATGGATTATGATTGAACTTGGTGAACATTGCCATACCCATATTATTCCTCGTTTAAAACAGGTGATTGATGGCACTGATCAAGGTGGTATTTCTAAAAGTGTAAATTGGCAAGGTGGAGGTGGCTTTCGCTATTATCGCCTTGCTCCTTCTCTCTTGCAAAAAGATCCATGGGGGCAATGGATTATTAGTCGTGAATATAATGCTGCCATGCTTTCAGAAGCTATGTGCAAACATATGGGGTTTACTTATGCACCTGATGAGAGTCATTATTGGATGCAAGGGTATTCAACTGAAACAGATTATATTTATGTAACAACAAACGCTATAACACATGAACAATTACGCGCTATCAGCGATGAGGTTGGCTCTCATCGTACTCTGCTTATATGTTGTGCAGCCTTCGATGCAAAGGCAGAATCTTTTGACAATCTAACACTTGTTAAAATTCCTCGTGCTGTATTAGAAAAATGTGAATGGGGGAGGGATGATTACAGTTTAAATGTAGCAAATCTTGAACCAATGGCTGTAGTAAACGAATTATCCGAAAGATAAAGATATTGCGCAAAAAGAATTAAATTTATTT
>NZ_JAQISY010000123.1:0-618 GCF_028618465.1 Bartonella sp. MM73XJBT
ATTCTAATACGTTTCCCATGACCAATGCGTACATACCATATGATTTTGCCATGGCGTGTGATTTCTTTGAGAAGATAAGGAGGGCGTGGTTTTGGCATGGTGACAGCCTATAAGACGATATCATAATCAGCAGGTGACAAATTCCATGATTTGTCAGAATGATTAGTTGCATTTGGCAATGGGATATCGGATTTAAGATAGATAAGTAATTCCCCAGTAGGTTTGATTTCTATGAGTTCGCACCCTTGCTTTTTAGCTTCTCTTAAAGCACGTGCAATGGCTGGTTGTGTTATGGTAGCTGGACGAGGCGCCATATATTTCTCCTTACATTTAAGATGCAATTTATCCGTGTCGTGAATCACGAATTGATTGAAATTTGTTATGAAAGGGGCGGGGGTGCTAGGAGGCATACAATGAACAAAGCACCCCCATAAGCGATTAGGCGGCTTTTGTTGAGATTCTTTGGATCTCTTGTTCTATTTCAGTTAAAAAGCTTTCAACCGCTTGATTGATTTGTTCAATTTGTTTGTCATCACGGTGGATGCGTTTGATTTTCATACGAAAGAGAGATGAATTGCCCGTAAAACGTGGGTCATAACTGATAAAATCACACCATTT
>NZ_JAQISY010000124.1:0-528 GCF_028618465.1 Bartonella sp. MM73XJBT
TCATTTTTAACATTTGTGATAGAACTACCAACACTTGCCAAAGCTGCCGCTACATCATGATAAGTTTCATCTTTTTCCTCACCATCATTTTTAACTGTTTTTATTGTAAAAGTTGGATCAGTCCACGTGCCATTCTCATAGCCGGCTGCACCGCCTAAAGTCTTCGCAACACTGCTCCCTAACGTATAAAGCTGTGAACCATTAACTGCTTCCGTGGAACCTTGCACAATATCCCCTGCAGCAAGATATTTAATCTTGCTGTTTGTTTTTGTCTCTTCTTTTGCACCATGCTGCGCTACAAACGCGTTACTCTCATTGCTCCATAACAAGGAATCCCCTTGAACTTCTTCATTAATATTATCTAATTTTTCATTAAATTTATTAACAACATCATTCAGATGTTTGTTCACATTTGTGAAGTTCCCATCAATTCCGGCAAAAGCAGAGCTTACACTCGCATGACCGACTGCTTCTCCTTCCGTTCCATCTTCTTTGAAAGTCTTAAGCGTAAAGACTGGAGCTGTCCAT
>NZ_JAQISY010000013.1:0-47858 GCF_028618465.1 Bartonella sp. MM73XJBT
ATTATAAAATTGATCCCATGGGCTCTTTCCTTGAAGGTGGACTTGGTATCAGTGCTCAATTGTCTTCAAACGTTTCGCTTCATGGTGATGTCAGCTATCAACAAAAACTACAAAAGACTGGTATATCTGGAGCAAGCTTCTCAGGCGGAATACGCTATCAGTTTTAAGACACGACTGTAAAAAGCCTATCACATTCTACTTATTTTAACAAAAAGGCAGCGTTATGCTGTCTTTTCGACAACCATCTGTCTTTTCCGCTTCAAAGGCGCTCTCTTGTCTCTTTACACACAAAAAGTACAACAGAATGGCTCTTGTAAAATGCACCAAACCAAATCCAACAAACATAACAAGCTGCTTTAACAAATTTATCAAAACACTTAAGATATGAATACTCAAATTTTAAAAAGCAGCAATCAGCAGTCTTTATCTTAAATAGAAAATGCGCTCTACAGCCAAAGTGAGAAAACGTTCTTCTCATCTTTACTTATTGCGTTCAACTACGCTTTTCTGCCTCTTTATCCTTAAAGCATAAAAAACAACCAAAACATTTTAAAAATTATCACTTTACGAAAAGAGAACGTAGCGTTTTTCAATAAATAAGATCTAAAGCTGTAAAAAATCTAAAAAACAAAAATAAAATTATACTACAAAATAATCAAAACTCTTCTTGCACAATACAGTAATGATTATCTTCTGTTATTTCTCACAAATTTCATGTTTAACACTTCAAAATAAAACGACTGAACATAAACTTATCATCAAAAAACAATACAATCCGTTCAGAAAAATAACCCCTGTCATATGCTACCAGCATGACTCATAAAATTATACACCTTATAGAAAAATATTTATAGCTAAAAATTCTTTCAGCAAATTATAATGGATAAAATCGCACACTTTGGTCTCCTCTTCACACCTCAAATGACGAAGATTCCTACCCATGCTGACCTGTAAGCAATCCAACTTCTTGTCTAGCAGGCTCCACTTACTAACCATTTATATGGTTCACCTATATAAGGAATAAGCCCTGCCCTAAATATTGACTGCATTACCCCAAATTACTGAATATATAAATTTTACATAGCTTGTATACCATATCTCAAACAACAGTGTTTTACGGCATAACGAGATAAAAAATATCCCTCCCTGTTGCAACAATACTGCAAAGATCTCTAGAAACCTAAAATAGAAGAAACGATATTTTTCTCCTGTAGAATTTATCATGCCCTTTGCTCTCTATAAACAATAGGTTCAATACTGGCTTCAAAAAACATCTTTGTATAGTCATGTTGTGCACGTAAACTACGCAAATCATCATTGCTAAGTTCTTCAAGAATAATCCCTTTATGCATAATTCCAACACGTTCACAGATATGTGCAACCACAGCAAGGTCGTGGGATACCATCAAATAAGTGAGCTTTTTTTCCTCTCGTAAGGATTTCAACAAATTTAAAATTTCAGCCTGTACCGATACATCCAATGCAGATGTTGGTTCATCAAGCAGTAAAACCTCTGGCTCAATAATTAAAGCACGAGCAAGAGCAATACGCTGCCGTTGCCCTCCAGATAACTCATGCGGATAACGATAAAGAAATGAAGAATTTAAGCCAACGGAATTTAAAACATCACGCACCCGCTCCTTTGGATTATCCATACCATGAATTTTAAGTGATTCAGAAAGAACCGTATGAACCATTTTTCTTGGATGAAGTGAAGAATAAGGATCTTGGAAAACCATTTGAATACGGCGTAGAAAATTCTTATCTCTTTTTTTGGGAACTTCTTCTCCATCAAAAACAAAACATCCGCTATAGCCTGAAATAAGCCCAACCAATGTATTTAAAATAGTTGATTTTCCACAGCCTGATTCACCAATCAAACCGTAAGCTTCGCCACGCTTAATATGAAAGTTGACATTTTTTACAACCGTTACTGCCTTGTGCCGATGCCCAAAGGTTACAGATAAATTAGAAACATCAATAATATTGTCACAGTTGGTCACGGAGCAACTCCTTCAATACCATTAACAATCGTAGGATTATGCAACCAATCAGGATCGCGCTCAGGAACAGCCAAAACATCAACAGAATTATCAAGCCGCGGCAAACTCGCTAGCAAAGCCTTAGTATAAGGATGACAAGCACGAGATAAATTACACGCAGGCAATTCTTCTAACACACGACCTGCATACATAACCAAAACACGATCACAAAAATCAGCAATCATATTCAAATCATGACTAATGAAAATAAGCCCTGTTCCAGCTTTAGTCACAAGCTCATCCAACACTGATAAAACCTGACGTCTTACCGTAATATCAAGCGCAGATGTTGGCTCATCGGCAATAATTAAATCAGGTTTTGGAATGAGCATCATCGCAATCATCACACGCTGCCCCATTCCTCCTGATATTTCATGAGGAAAGAGACGCATCACATGTTCCGGGTCACGAATATGAACAGATTCCAACATAGCAATTGTCCGCTCGCGCGCCTCGGCTTTTGAAACACGGTAATGAATACGGTAAGCCTCCATAATCTGGTCCCCAATCCGTATGAGTGGATTCAGTGAATATTTGGGGTCCTGTAGAATCATTGAAATATGCTTTCCCCGAATAGTTCTCATCTGAGCTTCACTTGCACGCAATAAATCGATATCCTCAAAGCGCATTTTTTTCGCTTTGACAATTGCTGCTCTTGGACTCAATTTGAGTATCGCGCGCCCAGTCATTGATTTTCCAGAACCAGACTCGCCAACAATGCCGATTTTTTCTTTTCCCACGGAAAAACTAACGCCGCGCACAACCTCTGCAATGCCACGCCTTGTAGGAAAAGCAATACGTAAATCTTCTATCTCTAATAATTTTTTAGCCATTGCGCGGATCCAATATATCACGAAGTCCATCACCCAACAAATTGAAAGCAAGGCTTGCCAACAATATTGCACAACCTGGTATTGCCGCTAACCACCAATTTGTCATCATAAATTCACGACCTGTCGAAAGCATTGCACCCCATTCAGGACTTGGCAGTTGAGCTCCCAACCCCAAAAAACCAAGACCAGCAGCCGTTAAAATAATTCCGGACATATCTAATGTTAGACGTACTACTACTGAAGGAATACACATCGGTGCAACATGAAATAAAATAATCCGCAAAGGAGATGCCCCTTGCAAGCGAACAGCAGAGACATAATCAGAAGAACGTATCGTCAAAGTTTCTGCTCGTGCTAAACGCGCGATTGGGGGCCATGCTGCAATGGAAATTGCAACAGATGCATTTTCAATACCTGGTCCCAATGCCGCTGAAAAAGCAAGAGCTAAAATCAAAGCTGGAAAAGCAAGAAAAATATCAACTATACGCATAAGAACAGTATCAACCCATCCCCCTATATAGCCCGATACAGTCCCAACAAGGAGCCCTATTGGTCCCACAATAATTGTCGTGAGAAAAACAACATAAAGCGTGATACGTGCACCAAAAACGAGGCGACTAAAAATGTCACGCCCCAATTCATCTGTCCCAAAATAATGCGACATAGAGGGCGGTTGCAATCGATGCGCAAGATCATTACTCACAAAATCATTGGTAGCAATCCAAGGAGCAAAAATTGCACATAAGATAATAATAAAAATAATAGTCAGACCAAACACAGCAGAAAAATTACCAGAAAACTTGATCAATGCATGATAAATTCTTTGTACGTTCGCTTGAAAGACTGACCGTGGAACAGATTCATTTAACCAACGCCCCAAAGAAAATGATGATTGCGATTTATGATGAGGAATTGTTGCCATATTCAACGTGTCCTTGGATCAAAGATTCGATAAAGCAAATCAGAAAATAAATTAATAACAACAAAGAGAAACCCTACAAGTAGCGTGCAGCCGACAACTGCATTCATATCTCCAGCCAAAAGAGCATTTGTTAAATAATGCCCAAAGCCAGGCCAAGCAAAAACAGTCTCCGTTAACACAGCACCTTCTAAGAGAAAAGCATATGAAAGTGCAACAACCGTGATAATCTGCACGGCGGCATTCCGAAAGGCATGCCCCCACACCGTTCGTGCCAACGATAATCCCTTCACACGCGCAGTAATGATATATTCCTGATTGAGCTGTTCAATCATAAATCCACGAGTCATACGACTAATATAGGCCATAGCACCAAAAGCTAAGATTAAAGCAGGCATAATAACATGACTGAACACATTTCCAAAAGCTTCCCACTGTCCTTGACGAGCAGTATCCCAGAGAAAAAATCCCGTTTTAGGTTCAAAAGAATATTCATAAAGGAAATCAATACGTCCTGGACCACCGATCCAGCCAAGCTTAGCATAAAAGATCAATAACGCCATTAATCCAAGCCAAAAGGCTGGAGTGGAATAACTCAAGAGTGTAAAAACACGGACAAAGTAATCAATAAATGAATCACGATACATTGCCGCAAAAACCCCAAATGGAATACCAAGACTTGTGCCAATTACAATAGCAACTGTAGCAAGCTCTAACGTTGCAGGAAATACGCGCATAATATCTTCTAAAACTGGACGCCCTGAGGTTAAAGCATCTCCAAAGTCAAACAAAAACACACTGCGGAGATAATTCCAATATTGAACAATCAATGGCTGATCAAGGCCCAACCTATGAAACATCGCATCATAAGCTTCCTGACTGATATTATCACCAAGGATAGCAAGAACAGGATCTAAGGGAAGCAAGTGACCAATAAAAAAAGTAATCGTTACCAAACCAAGTAACGTGACAAAGACTGAAATGAGCAACTTCAATAGCTTGAAAAAAAAGTCCCATACGAACATTTGTTTCTGCTTCTGTGATACTACTCTTTCAGCATCTGGAAATGGCAAAACCATTATAATATTCCCCTCCATAGCTACCAAACATAAAGCTAACACCTTTTTTATACAATCAAGTAGCCTCTAATCAAGAACACTCTACAATCTTTTTTCATAATATGCTTATTTTTCTGCATCACTGTAATAAAGTCTAAAACTATTCCAAGCCCATTTTTTTACTGCAGGTCCCATACCAACGGTATAATATGTCTGAAATAAATAAACCATAGGACCATGTTCAAACACATAATTCTGTAAAGCACGATACTGCAAAAGACGCTTATTTTGATCTTGCTCAAACAAAGCATCCATCACCATTTTATTGATATTTTCATCATAATATCCAGCACGCCAAGCCAGATACATATTGTGCTTTTCTGTAAATGTTGGATCAGGATTAAAAACATGATTTAACGAAGCAGGATGCCCATCAGGATCAGCACTCCCCCATCCCATAAGTGCACTATCATAATTTCCACCACGCACACGGCTTAACAATTGATTTTGTGCCATTTTTTCAAGGGTAATCTCAACACCAATTTTACGCGCATTGGCTTGAATAGACTGCGCAACAGATGACATATAACTAAGGCTACCAACTAAAAGATTAGCTTTAAAACCATTAGGATAACCGGCCTCACTCATCAATTGTTTGGCTTTTTTCAAATCTAACTTAAAGGGCAATCCCTCTTTTTCATCCAAAGCGCCAGGAATTCCCAACGCCATATAACTAGCACGTGGAATGCCAATACCTTTTAAAACGGTTTTTCCAAGTCCCTCATAATCGACTAAATAACGAAGTGCCAAACGCACTTTTTCGTGAGAAAAAATTGTATTTTTATTATTCAACGAGAGATAAATAATTTGCGGTCGCAAAACGCGGCTAATTCTAACTGGTCCGCCCTGCTTTTCAATATCTAAGACATCCTCTGAAGAAAGATCACGCGCTATATCCACATCCCCTTTTTCCAAAAGAAATCTCTGACTTGCTGAATCTGCAACATGCTGCACAACAATTTGCTTAATTTTAGGAGCCTCTCCCCAATAATATTTTGTAGCTTCCAATACAACTTTTTCTCCTGGAGACCAACGTACCAATTTATAAGGTCCAACACAAGCCGAATGCGTTGCCAAATATTTATTGCCCATATCACCATTCATACTTTCTGCTTCAACTGTTTTCCGATCGAGCAAAGCAGAAGCATAGGACTGTCCAATAGCTGTTAATATAAGCTGAATAGGATAGGGTTTATCTAGTTTTAGCTGTAAAGTTCTATCATCAAGAGCTTGAATATGCGTTTCCACATTGTTTTTATTAAAGCCATAATCCATCAAAAACTGAGCATACCCTAATCCCAATTTAATAATCCGCCGCATTGACCAAGCAAGATCCTGTGCTGTGGCCACCCTTCCATCATCAAATTTTAAATCATCACGAAGATGAAAAATTATTCTTTTTCCACCATCTAAAACGTCCCAAGATTGTGCCATAGAAGGGCGAATTTTAGTGGGATCATGCTGATCATACTGCACTAACGCACTACATATATTTGTCAATAATTCACTCGCGACAACTTCCACTGTTTGAGCTGGATCAAAGCTACTAATTGAATCGATATTCCA
This sequence comes from Bartonella sp. MM73XJBT, assembly GCF_028618465.1. Taxonomy (NCBI): domain Bacteria; kingdom Pseudomonadati; phylum Pseudomonadota; class Alphaproteobacteria; order Hyphomicrobiales; family Bartonellaceae; genus Bartonella; species Bartonella sp. MM73XJBT. The sequence goes on from NZ_JAQISY010000013.1 coordinate 6,479, forward strand.
TGCCATTACCAATATATCTTTCGATGACGCACTCAATAATGGTGATAGAGATCCATTTAAAAAACCGACTGTACTTAACAAAATACAAAAGTTTTTTAACATTCCTTTTTTTCTCATTTTTATCATTACCCTTTGCATTTTATGTGATTATTCTCTCACAAAATACTACTGATTTTTCTCTTTATTTCTCAAACAGCGTAATGTTATCAACTTTACGCATCAAAAAGCTGAAGATGATTTTCTCACACAGCAACCTACAATTGAGATGCATAGCCTCTGTAGTATTATCACAGAAACTTCTAAAAGCCCTTACTTTTCACACGGATAAACATCGCCCCCTATAAACTATACCTTAATTGTATCACACAAAAAGCCCCCCGCAATTTCATATCTTAAGCGTTAAGACAACCCTTTGCGGGGGATATTTTCATCATTTACATGATGATCGCGTTCTTTTTGTATTTCACAGTATTATTTAATACGCATTTATTTTTCAATTGCACTATAAAAAATACGCGGTGCACTATTCCACACCCATTTTTTAATACTAGGTGTCATAGCTACAACACTATATCTCTGAAAAATAAAAGCATAAGGTCCTTTTTGCATAAGTTCACGTTGCAAATCAGCATAGATTTGTGCTCGTTTTTGTGGATCTTTTTGAAACAATGCAGCTTCCACCTTTTTATTCATAGCTTCATCCAAATAGCCATGCTGCCAACTTGGATAAGCTGTATTTTTCGCCTCAAACCGATTATCAGGATTGTAAACAAGACGTGAAGCCATGGAATGAGGATCCGCAGAGTCATTATTCCATCCGACAAAAATTGTATCAAAAGCACGTGCATAAAGTTTTGAAAACACTTGCGTGCCTGCCAAACGTTCAATTTTAAGATGTACCCCCACCTTTGCTGCATTGTCTTGCACAGACTGCGCAATAGGCAAAGCATAATGAGAGCTTCCCACTAAAAAATTAGCCTCAAAGCCTTTTGAATAACCCGCCTCTGTTAAAAGCTGTTTGGCTTTTTGAAGATCAAGTTTAAAGGGCTGTCCTTCTTTTTCATCCAAAGCTCCAAAATTACCAAGAGGAATAAAGCTTGCCCGTGGAACACCAACTCCTTTGAGAATACTCTTTTCAAGTCCTTCATAGTCAATAAGATAGCGCATCGCCAAACGTACTTTTTCCTTAGCAAAAATGGGATTTGTTGTATTAAAGCCCCAATACATCATGGAAGGCTCCAAAACGCTTTCCACCTTAACATCTGTTGTTGCTTGCAGATCTGCTATATCCTCAGGTCTCAAATCACGAGCAACATCGATATCGTGTTTTTGCAACAATAAGCGTTGTGTTCCAGTCTCTGCAACATGGCGAATGAGAATCTTTTTTAATTTAGGAGTTTCCCCCCAATAATTAGGACTTGCACGCAATAAAATAGCTTCTCCAGGACGCCAACTTGCTAACTGATAAGGACCAACACAGGCAGCATGACTGGCCAAATAGCGGTTGCCCATATCGCCATTTTTTTCCTGTTTCATAATGGTTTTGCGATCAAGCAAAGCCGTAGCACGACTCGCAACAATATTATTAAGAATAAGCTCTGCTGGATAAGGCTTATCAAATTTCATCACCACCGTTTTCTCATCCGGTGCTTGAAGAGCAGAATCAACATTTTGTTCTGTAATACCATATTCATTAAAAATCGCTGCAGCTGCCATCTTTAATTTGATAATCCGTTTCATACCCCAAATAAGGTCATGGGCATTCGCAGGCCGACCATCATTAAATTTTAAACCATCCCGCAAATGAAAAGTAAGCACTGTATTCTGATCACCACCTAAAACATCCCAATGTGTTGCTAAAGAAGGAACGATCTTTGCTGGATCATCTGTAGCAGTACCAACCAAATTATCACAAACATTGAGAACGATTTCATTTGCATAAACATCATTAAACTGCGCAGGATCAAATGTATTGATTCCATCAATATTCCAACCCATCACGAGGGTATCGGCAGGTGTTTTTGCTGAAACTTGTTGCACGAATATTCCCAATGCAAGAACAGCAGAAACAAAAGAAGTACTGCCTTTCAATATTTTTCTTTTTATATTCATAGCCTTTTCCTTTTAAAGTTTATTGTATCAATTTATTATTCTGAAATAACACAGCAGATTTGTAAAACTAAAGATTGATTAAACGCATATTCGCCATCTCTACAAAGGTATTTACTTTTCAATTCACTCACTTAAACTCAATGAAAATACAGTAAATACACGAAATATCCGTCACCAACCATTATGACATCTCCACCACAATACCCCTTTGTCTCCACAATACCCCGTAATTGCTCCCTATATCATTCACCAAAATCTAGACCTTGGAGAAAATCGTCATACGGATATTGATGAACGCACCCTTATCTATAAACTGTACTAAAAAGAATAAGGATAATGTGCAAATTTTAAAAATAATCGTATCTCCTCAGACACTCAGTTTCAAAATACACACCCTTACTGCATTATAAGACTGCGCATGAACAGACAGAAAAACAAAAGAAAACATTTCTGCAAAAACTCTATGATCTATTTAAAAATTGCTAAATCTTCTGAACGTTAAGCATAAAAGAAAAGTTTTTTTTATCAATGACACCAAACAAGTCAACAGAAACAAAATCGCAATGAAAAATACCTGCTTTTCTACGTCTTATCTTTCACAAAATACAATAGCCAATAAAAGAACACATCATAAAATGCTCTTTTTCATGAGCAAAAACAAAAACGAAACAATACGCTACTCTCACTCACATCCCCAACGACATATGCTAGAGATTTACAGAAGCAATGGAGTGACACAAAGCTATCTGAACAAAAGCATCTGCCCCAAAAGCTAGAGCTTACACACAGCAAAATTATTCTCTTAAAAAGGAGGCTATCAGATAATAAAACTTAACACAAGTATTTGATAATCAAACACTCTATAAATAAACGCATCATTCTATATTCAATAAAAATATAGAAAATATCTTGCTGTAAAATTCAAAGAGCAAAACAATATAAAAATATTTCTCTATAGAAAGACATAATAAATAATTTTACTTTATTAATAAAAGTAAATAACATAAATAAACAAAACTCCACAATTTACCTGATTATAAATATTATATAAATAAAAATAGACAAATATGGCTTAAAACAGATAATAAAAATTTCTCTTATAATAATTTAACAAATACATTTCTTCCTCTGTTAAAAGCAGTATCACAGCTTACACTACGCTAAAAAACGATAATCCAACAACAACAAATACATGAAACGATCTCAAAACCATTCCACGCTCTTTTTTTATTTTTTTAGACAACATCTTCTTATGCAAAAGATCTGTACCAATTTATCGACAAAAACACCCTTCAAGATGATCATTAACAATTCCTACCGACTGCATAAAAGCATAACAAATTGTTGGTCCAACAAATGTCCAGCCACGTTTTTTCAAGTCTTGAGAAAGACGAAGAGACGCAGGTGTTATAGGATTTGCTAACAATGTTTGAAAATTGATCTTTTCATAACGCTCTGATTGTGGTGGTTGAAAAGACCAAAAATAGTGAGATAAACTTCCCCACTCTCTAATAATGTCCTGTGCTCTCAATGCATTATTAAGCACTGAGCGGATTTTCCCTTGATGACGAACAATGCTTTTATTCTGCATCAACATTTGCACTTTTGCTTCATCATAATGACTGATTTTTTCGAAGTCAAAGTGATCAAATGCCTCTCGAAAAAAAGAGCGTTTTTTTAAAATGGTAAGCCAAGAAAGCCCTGCTTGAAAACCTTCAAGACAAATTTTTTCAAACAAACGGCGATCTTCCAAAACAGGCTTTCCCCATTCATTATCATGATAAGCACAGTAAAGCGGATCATCTCCTGCCCATGAACAACGAATTTTTCCATCCGCTCCCCTGCGAAGTCCTTCCTCGAGCACCTGATTGAGCGTATTAAAAGAGTGTTCCTTGATCATCGTCTTGTTGCTTTATCTGTTTGTGTTTTGAACGTTTATTCAAAACAGATCCCTCGGTGACAACACTGACATCACCGTCAAAAAAACGTAAATTGACTTGTCCTGTTTCAGGAAACTGTACCAATCGTTTAACGGGTTTATTCTCTTGCCCCAAAGCCAAAACAAAACCACGCTCTAAAATATTCTGATACGAAGTGCTTTTTAAAAGCCTAAAAGCAACGTCTATCTGAGCACGTTGTTTTTCCACCTTGTGCACAAAAGCACGCTGAAGACGCATCACATATTCCTTGGTATTGCGTTGTGCTTTTTCAGTATTCAACAAACGCGGTGCAAGACGAAGAGAAAGTGCATGGAAATAAAAACGCTTTTTATCATAACTCACACAAAGAGCACGCTGTAACCGGCTGGAAATTTCATCAAAACCACGCCGCGGTAGAGCAAAAAGTTGATCAACCGTGGGAAGTCCACGGATAAGAGCATGCAATTTTTGTTGATGAAAATCAAAATAACGTGTGAGTCCCATACGCAAACGTGCACCAAGCGATGCCACATAGACTTCGAGATCAAGCTTGACGGGAACAGCCTTTTCTGCTGCTCCTGTAGGGGTTGGAGCACGCCAATCAGCAACATAATCAATCAAAGTCCAATCTGTCTCATGCCCAACCGCAGAGATAACTGGAAGAGCAGAGGCATAAACAGCACGCACAACAGCTTCATCATTAAACCCCCATAAATCTTCTAAACTCCCTCCTCCCCGCGCCACAATAATAACGTCAGGTTTTGGAATAGAACCTCCTAAAGGCAGTGCATTAAACCCCTCAACGCCAGCAGCCACTTCATGCCCACAGGTTTCTCCCTGAACACGAACAGGCCAAACCAAAATATGCAAGGGAAAACGATCTGATATACGATGAATAATATCGCGAATAACAGCACCTGTTGGCGATGTCACCACGCCTATAATTTGAGGCATATAAGGCAAAAGCTTCTTTTTGGCTTCATCAAATAAACCTTCCTCTGCAAGCTTTTTCTTACGATTTTCTAAAAGTGCCATCAAAGCGCCAACCCCAGTTGGTTCAAGTGCTTCAATAACAATTTGGTACTTTGACGACCCAGGATAAGTTGTCAGTTTTCCAACAGCAATCACTTCCATCCCCTCTTCAGGAGGAAATTTGAGCTTTTCCATAAACCCGCGCCAAATAACAGCCTCCAACCGTGCCTTATCATCCTTTAAAGCAAAGTAAGCATGACCAGAAGCATGAGGACCACGATAACCTGATATTTCTCCACGCACCCGCACGTAACCAAACTTTTCTTCAACAACGCGCTTTAAAGCCCCTGCTATTTCAGAAACAGTAAATTCTACTACATTCGTTGCACCTGCTTTTTTACCAAACAAACTTACCATTTTTAAACTCTTTACACCCGTTCTTGTGAATCTTTTTGCAATAATACATTTTTAAACTTTTGATTGATAGCTTCATCCAAATACCCCTAACACCAACCAGAACAGCTTGTATTTTTAACCTCAAACCGATGATCGGGATTGTAAATAAAATTGAAGACGTAAGGGGCTGCAGAGCATTATTCAATCCAAAAAAATTCTATCAACAGAAGTTAGAATATTCAATCTTAACATCCACACCAACAAATCTTTTATGATAACCTCTCTCATCAAAGAGAAGATCTTAAAATACATTTTATATATGGTATATTTATTCACTAGCCATGAACTTCGACATCTTGCAAAGTTTTTCAACCATAGGCAAAACGTCGAAGCTCTCATGATCACGCTTTTAGAATTTACAATGTTCTAAGACACGCTTATTTTTCAATGGCACTATAAAAAATACGTGGTGCACTATTCCAAACCCATTTTTTCACATCAGGTGTCATAGCGACAATGTTATATGTCTGATAGATAAATGCATAGGGACCTTTTTGCATAAAATCACGCTGCAAATCAGCATACATCTGCGCCCGTTTCTGTGGATCTTTCTGAAACAATGCGTCCCTCACTTTTTTATTCATTTCTTCATCCAAATACCCATGACACCAACTAGGATAGCCCGTGTTTTTAGCCTCAAATCGATTATCAGGGTTTAAAATAAGACGCGAAGCCATCGTATGAGGATCCGCAGAAGAATTATTCCATCCTATAAAAATTGTATCAAAGCCACGTGCATAAAGTTTTGAAAATAATTGCGTACCAATAAAATGTTCAATCTTAAAGCGCACACCTATCTTTTTGGCATTGTCTTGAATAGACTGAGCAATGGGCAAAGCAAAAGGATAAGGCGTTTTTCCGGCATAAATATTGGCCTCAAAACCATCCGGATAACCTGCCTCTGTCAAAAGCTGCTTGGCTTTTTGAAGGTCAAGTTTAAAGGGTTGCCCCTCTTTTTCATCCAAAGCACCAAAATTACCAATGGGAATAAAGCTTGCTCGTGGAATACCAACATCTTTAAGAAGAGTCTTGCCAAGCGTTTCATAATCAATAAGATAGCGCATTGCCAAACGCACTTTTTCATTGGCAAAAATAGGATTTGTCGTGTTAAAACCCCATATGATCATGGATGGAGCCAACACTTTTTCAGCCTTAATATCTGTTGTTGCTTGAAGATCTGCTATATCCTCTGGCGTTAAATTACGTGCAACATCGATATCGTGTTTTTCCAACAATAAACGTTGTGTTCCAGGCTCGGCAATATGACGAATAAGAATCTTCTTCAATTTGGGTGCCTCTCCCCAATAATGGGAACTGGCACGTAACAAAATCCCTTCTCCAGGACGCCAACTCTCTAACTGATAAGGACCAACACAAGCAGCATGACTCGCCAAATAACGATTTCCCATATCACCATCTTGTTCGTGTTTCATCAGTGTCTCACGATCAAGTAAAGCAACAGTGCGATGAGTGGAAATATTGCTCAAAATAAGCTCTGCTGGATAAGGTTTATCAAATTTCATGACCACTGTTTTTTCATCGGGTTCTTGAAAAGCCTCATCAACATTTTTTTCTGTGATACCATATTCATTAAAGGTTGCCGCGTTAGACAGCTTCAATTTGACAACCCGCCTCATGCCCCAAACAAGATCATGAGCACCAGCATGCCGACCATCATTAAACTTCAAATCATCACGCAAATGAAAAGTAATTACTGTACTCTGGTCATCACTTGAAACATCCCAACTCCTGGCCAAAGAAGGAACAACTTTAGTCCCATCATCTTTTGCAGTATCAACCAAATTGTCACAAACATTGACAATAACTTCAGCTCCATACCGATCATTGAGTTGCGCAGGATCAAAATTACTGATTGCATCAAGATCCCAAGCCATCACGAGAGTATCAGCAGGCGTCTTTGCTGACACTTGTTGTGCAAACATCCCCACTGCAAGAACAGCAGAAATAAAAGAACTGCTCCCCTTTAATATCTTTCTTTTCAAACTCATCAATTTTTCCTTTTAAAACGTATTGTATAAATTCTCCATGCAACAATAATGCGCAAAAATAAGAAAATCAGACTGAGAAAACACACCCCCTTAGAGATATAAGACCTCCAACAACAGCTATTCACCCCCCCCCAGACACGAATAAGCGCAATGAAAATATGCAAAGGAAAACGTCCCGATAAATAATGAGTAACATCATAAACGATAAGCATCCTACTAGTACGTCAAAACACGAATAATTCAGGACATATCAGGGTAAGATCCTTTTTTGTTTCATCAAACAAACCTTCTTCCTCAAACTTATTCTTACCATTTTCTAAGAAAGAAACATCACATCCCTCGTTGCTAAAACCTCAAGAATCATTGAATATTTGAATAGCCCTAGAGAAGATTTGCAAACCATAACACTCTCCCTCCTTCTTCAGGAGAAAATTTGAGTTTTTCTATAAACCCCAGCAAAGAACACTTTCAGCATCTTATCTTCTGTTAAGGAAAGAGAGCACAATCTAACGTATGAACCCCACAGTAACCTAACATTCCCTCACGCCCCTGCATACAATCAAATTTCTCTTCAACAACACATTTTAAAGCCCCCCCACTCTTTCAAAAACACCAAACTTTGCACCACTTATTGTGCCTGTTTTTTTGCGTTTGCCTTGCCATCAACAAATAATTATTTTTTCAAAAAGATTGAAACAGTCAACCATAATACCTATATATAAAGGATTTGTCGAGATGAATAATCTCTCTTTGAAAGAGGATATCTTGAAACCCCATTCTCTACAGAGCATATCGCTTCGCTACCGATGAGCTTCGGCATCTTGTAAGGTTTTTCAACCATAGAAAAAACACCGAAGTTATCAGGATAACACTTTTAGAATTTATAACCTTCTAAGACAGATTTATTTTTCAATGGCATTATAAAAAATACGCGGCGTACTATTCCAAACCCATTTTTTAATACGAGGTGTCATAGCTACAACACTATATCTCTGAAAAATAAAAGCATAGGGACCTTTTTGCATAAGTTGACGCTGCAAATCAGCATAGATTTGTGCCCGTTTTTGTGGATCTTTTTGAAACAATGCATCGGTCACCTTCTTATTCATAGCTTCATCCAAATAGCCATGGCACCAACTAAGGTAGGCTGTATTTTTCGCCTCAAACCGATTATCAGGATTGTAAACAAGACGTGAAGCCATGGAATGAGGATCCGCAGAGTCATTATTCCATCCGACAAAAATCGTATCAAAAGCACGCGCAGAAAGTTTTGAAAACAACTGTGCACCTGCTAAACGTTCAATTTTAAGATGCACGCCTACCTTTTTTGCATTGTCTTGAATAGACTGAGCAATGGGCAAAGCATAATGAGAGCTTCCTATTAAAAAATTAACCTCAAAGCCTTTCGAATAACCTGCCTCTGTCAAAAGCTGTTTGGCTTTTTGAAGATCCAGTTTAAAGGGCTGCCCTTCTTTTTCATCCAAAGCTCCAAGATTACCAAGAGGAATAAAGCTCGCCCGTGGTATCCCAACACCTTTGAGAAAAGCCTTGCCAAGAGCTTCATAATCAATAAGATAGCGCATCGCCAAACGCACTTTTTCATTGGCAAAAATAGGATTTGTCGTGTTGAATCCCCATATCATTACGGTAGGCTCCAACACTCTTTTTACCTTAATATCTGTTGTTGCTTGGAGATCTGCAAGATCCTCAGGTCTCAAATCACGAGCAACATCGATATCACCTTTTTGCAACAATAAGCGTTGTGTTCCAGACTCCGCAACATGGCGAATGAGAATTTTTTTCAATTTAGGTGCTTTCCCCCAATAATGAGCACTTGCACGCAATAAAATAGCCTCTCCAGGACGCCAACTCGCCAAGTTATAAGGACCAACACAAGCAGCATGACTCGCCAAATAACGATTACCCAGATCACTATTTTTTTCATGTTTTATAATGGTCTCACGATCAAGCAAAGCAGTAGCGTGACTCGCAACAATATTACTAAGGAGAATCTCTACGGGATAAGGCTTATCAAATTTCATTACCACCGTTTTCTCATCCGGTGCTTGAAGAGCAGAACCCATGTTCTGTTCTGTAATACCATATTCATGAAAGAGCTCTTCTCTAGCCAACTTCAACTTAATAATCCGCTTCATACTCCAAACAAGATCATGGGCATTCGCAGGCCGACCGTCATTAAACTTCAAACCATCACGCAAATGAAAAGTAAGCACTGTCTTCTGATCATCACTTGAAACATCCCAATGCGTTGCCAAAGAGGGAATGACTTTTGTTGGATCATCTCTAACAGTATCAACCAAATTGTCACAAACATTGAGAACAATTTCAGTTCCATAAACGTTGTTGATCTGCGCAGGATCAAAAGTACTAATGCCATCAATATTCCAAGCCATCACGAGGGTATCGGCAGGTGTTTTTGCTGAAACGTGTTGTGCAAACATCGCCAGTGCAAGAACAGCAGAAACAAAAGAACTGCTTCCTTTTAATATTTTTCTTTTTAAACTCATCAAATTTTCCTTTTAAAATTTATTGTACAAACGCCCCATGCGACAACAACACGCAAAAATAAAAAGATTAGTTTTTGGAATAAGCCCCCCTAGAGAAAAAGCATCAAAACTCTCAACAGCAGTAGCCACTCATCCCCTCCGAACACAGATAGGCTAAAGCAAAATATACAACAGAAAACAATCACCCCCTATGCGATGAGTAACACCACAAGTGACAAGATCTCTTACCGATATCACAACATCTATAATTCGAAGTATATCAAGCAAAGATTTCTTGTTTACTTCATCAAACAGGCTTTCTTTTTCAAACGTCTTCCTGCTCTTTTCTGAAAAGAGTGACCACAGTACCACCTTCAGTTGATTTAAAAACCTCAATAACAAATTGCTATTCTGAAAATTCTAAAGAACTGAGTGCTCATAGCGCTTCCTTCTCTCTTTCTTTAAGGAGAAATCTAAGCTTTTCTATGAATCCCCCCAAAAACACTCTCAGCACCTTATCTTCTTTTAAGAAAAGAGGGTATAATTTAAAGCATGCCCCCCCAGTGACCTAACATTCCCCCACGCCCCTGCATACAATCAAATTTTTCCTCAACAACACATTTTAAAGCCCCCCACTCTTTCAAAAACACCAAATTTTGCACTGTTTATTGTGCCTGCTTTGTTGCGTTTGTCCTGCCAATCAGCAAATGATTATTTTTTCAAAAAGATTGAAATGTTCAACCATAATACCTACGCACATATGCTTTGTCGAGGTGAATAACCTCTTTGTGAAATGGGATACCTTGAAATCCCGTTCTCTCGCTGGCATATTGCTTCGCTACCGATGAACTTCGACATATTGCAGCGATTTTTCAACCATAGGCAAAACGTCGAAGCTCTCATGATCACGCTTTTAGAATTTACAATGTTCTAAGACACACTTATTTTTCAATGGCACTATAAAAAATACGTGGTGCACTATTCCAAACCCATTTTTTCACATCAGGTGTCATAGCGATAATATTATATGTCTGATAGATAAACGCATAGGGACCTTTTTGCATAAAATCACGCTGCAAATCAGCATACATCTGCGCCCGTTTCTGTGGATCTTTCTGAAACAATGCTTCCCTCACCTTTTTATTCATCTCTTCATCAAAATAGCCATGACACCAACTAGGATAGCCCGTGTTTTTAGCCTCAAATCGATTATCAGGATTGTAAACAAGACGTGAAGCCATCGTATAAGGATCTGCAGAATCGTTATTCCATCCCATAAAAATTGTATCAAAACCACGTGCATAAAGCTTTGAAAACAATTGTGTTCCTACAAAATTTTCAATCTTAAAACGCACACCTACCTTCTTGGCATTGTCTTGAATAGACTGAGCAATAGGCAAAGCGAAAGGATAAGGAGATTTTCCGGCATAAATATTAGCCTCAAAACCATCCGGATAACCTGCTTCTGTCAAAAGCTGCTTAGCTTTTTGAAGGTCAAGTTTAAAAGGTTGCCCCTCTTTTTCATCCAAGGCACCAAGATTACCAATGGGAATAAAGCTTGCCCGTGGAATACCAACATCTTTAAGAAGAGTCTTTCCAAGTGTTTCATAATCAATAAGATAGCGCATTGCCAAACGCACTTTTTCATTGGCAAAAATAGGATTTGTCGTATTAAACCCCCACATGATCACAGATGGGGTCAATCTTTTCTCAATCTTAATATCTGTTGTTGCTTGGAGATCTGCTACATCCTCTGGCATCAAATTACGTGCCACATCGATATCGTGTTTTTCCAACAATAAACGTTGTGTTCCAGGCTCGCCAATATGACGAATAAGAATCTTCTTCAATTTGGGTACCTCTCCCCAATAATGGGAACTGGCACGCAACAAAATCGCTTCTCCCGAACGCCAGCTTTCTAACTGATAAGGACCAACACAAGCAGCATGGCTTGCCAAATAGCGATTTCCCATATCACCATCTTGTTCGTGTTTCATAATTGTTTCACGATCAAGAAGAGCAGCAACACGAGTAGTAAGAATATGTCCAAGGATGATCTCTGCTGGATAAAGCTTGTCAAATTTCATCACCACCGTTTTTTCATCTGGTGCTTGCAGAGTAGAATCAACATTTTGTTCTGTAATACCATATTCATTAAATATTGCCGCTGCAGACAGCTTCAATTTGACAACCCGCTTCATGCCCCAAACAAGATCATGAGCACCAGCAGTACGGCCATCATTAAACTTCAAATCATCGCGCAAATGAAAGGTAATCACCGTACCCCCACCTTCATTTGAAACATCCCAACTCTTTGCCAAAGAAGGAGCTATTTTAGCTGAATCATCTGTAGCGGAATCGATGAGGTTATCACAAATATTGGCAACGATTTCATTTCCATAACGTTCATTGATCTGTGCCGGATCAAAAGTCTCGATTGAATCGATGTTCAAAGCCATCACGAGAGTATCAGCAGGTGTCTTTGCTGACACTTGTTGTGCAAACATCCCCACTGCAAGAACAGCAGAAATAAAAGAACTGCTCCCTTTTAATATTTTTCTTTTTAAACTCATCAATTTTTCCTTTTAAAATTTATGTATAAATTCCCCATGCAACAATAGTGCGCAAAAAAATAAGTAAATCAGACTGAGAAAATACACCCCCTTAATAAATATTAAAATCTTTAACAATAACCACTCGTCCCTCCCAACACAACTAAACGAGATTAAGATATGCAACAGAAAATGATCTGATCATAATGAGTAACACCACACATGACAGCATCCGTGCTAAATCACAACATCTATAATTTAAAGCACATCAGGCAAAGACTTCTTGTTTGCTTCAGCAAATTTCCTCTTAATGATTTTTAAAAAAGTTATCAAAATATCATCCCCTCGATTCAAAAACTTCAAGAATAATTGACTATTTTTATAATCCTAAAGAAGAGTTTGCAAACCGTAACTCTTTACCTCCTTCTGCAGAAGAAAATTTGAGTTTTTCCATGAAATCCCAAAAAGAACACTCTCCAGCCTTATCCTCTTTTAAGAAAAAATGGCGTAGTCTAAAGCACGAAAACAATAGTGACCTGATATTCCTTCCCCCTGCATACAATCAACTTTTTCTTCAACAACACATTTCAAAACCCTCTGCTTTCAAAACACTGAATTTCTTTCCACTTATGCTGCCTGTTTTTGTTGCATTGGTCTTTCTAATAAACAAATAACTATTTTTTCACAAAAGTTGAAATACTTAGATATAATACCTATATATACAGGTCCTGTCGAGATGAATAATCTCTCTTTGGAATAGGATGTCTTGAAATCACATTCTATACACAACACATTGATTTGTTATGGAATCTTCGACGTACTGAAAATTTTTCATCCTCATGTAAAACGTCGAAACATTATGACATTTCTCCATAAATTCATGAGAAACTAAAGAATATCCATTAAAAGTGAAAGGAATATTATGAAGATACCTCGAAAAATGCCAACAGAACACGAGCGTGTTTCAGAAACCAGCACGAAGGTTACCCCCGTATTACAAGGTGGTAAACTCGAAAGAGAAGTAAGGAAAAATAATAAAAAAAGTATTATTTCTTCTTTGTAATGATAACACCATTATATTATGCAACAATAGGATAATATATTTGAAAGTATAAAAAATGAACAAAAAGCAAAAGTGGGCCAATTCTCTTCATAGATTTCTTGGAGGGACATTAGGGCGTGTTGTTCTAAAATTGCTCATCCTTTCCTTCCTCGCTGGCATTATCATGAACTTTCTTGGCTGGACACCTGAGAGTCTTGTACAGAAAATGATAAAGTTTTTAAAATCTCTCTGGGAAACAGGCTTTATAACCCTTACAAATCTTTCTTATCTGACCATGATGGGAGCCATCATTGTTGTGCCTATTTTTCTCATCTTACGCATCCTTGAAAAAAAATAAAGAACTGAAGGTTCTTCTTCGCTAATCTTTTCGGAAAATCAAGCGACATAAGCAGCCTGTACTAATAGCCACAATCACAGCAACGATACCATAGAGCAAGCTATGCTTGTGCGCTACATGAAAAATTGTATAAGTAATTTGTGCTTTAACGATTTCAAGAGTTGTCGTTGTGCTGTCAATAAATTGCCCATTACGAAAAAGATAAGCACGAACCTGATAATGTCCAACAGGCGTATTGGCTGGCAAACGAAAATGTGCTGTGAAAAGTGCACCAGAACCAAAATGAACACCGCCCTCTTCCTCATAATAAAGATTTTTGGCTTTTTGTAATTTTATAAGCTCGTCACGAAAAATTTGTATTTTCTTTTGATCTTGTTCATCCGTCGGCAAGTATAAAGAAGATAATCCAAGCCCTAAACGTTTATAATCTTCAGCGCTTGTAATATCATCAATCTCACGCGTTGTGACCATAGAATAAAAGAGAGGAACATTTTTAAAAATAAGGGAATCTGCATTAACCCAAACACCAGCATTACGTTTCTTTTCTCGCATCACCATTGGCCGAGCTGGTCCCTCTAAGCTCACAATAATATCATAAGGATTTTGTCGAGAATATAAAGGATCGATATTTTCCAAAACACCAGCAATATACAGATCACGACCGTCGAAATGTGCATCAACTGTAATCCTATTTGTTGTTACAATAACTTGGATGGTTTCATGATCAACGGGATCAATGTACGCAGCTTTTGCGCCAATATGGGCCCAAGCAGAAAAAGAAACAACACCAAAACAACCTGCAATGATGCATAAAGAAAAGAATCTACCCATTTTTATCTCATCAAAATATCCAGAGAGAAAAGATTATCAGGGCGTATAAATAATTGAAATGCAAGACGCATACATACAATCAACACCAAAAATGCAAGAGCCATACGCAACTGTTCAGCCTTTAACTTTCGTCCAACCCGTGTTCCATATTGCGCCCCAATACTACCACCAAGCATCAACAAAAAAGCTAACACGATATCAACGGACTGATTAGTCACACTTTGCAAAACTGTGGTAAAAGAAGATACAAATGTAATCTGAAAAAGTGATGTTCCAATCACCACACTGGTTGGAACACGCAGAAGGTAAATCAATGCCGGTATCATAAAGAATCCGCCACCAATTCCCATAATAGAAGACAACAACCCAACAATGAGACCAATCGCTAAAACTGGAATAATGCTCACATAAATCATAGATGTGCGAAAACGCATTTTTAATGGCAATCGATGGATCCAATTATGTCTACCAGCAAGACGAACATGGATTTTTTGTTTCTGACGCCGACGCACCATATCGCACCAGCTTTCAATAATCATTAAACTTCCAATACTGCCAAGAAGAACCACATAAAGAAGTGAAATCATCAAATCTAATTGTCCCAATTTTTTCAAAACAGAAAAAATCTGAATCCCAATGACAGAGCCAACGCCCCCTCCAATTGCCAAAAGAATACCAAGTTTGATATCAAGAGTACGCCTTCTAAAATGTGTAATTGCTCCCGTCACAGATGATGCAATCATCTGATTAGCACCTGTTCCAACAGCAATAGCAGGAGGGACATTATAAAAAATTAATAGAGGCGTAATAAGAAAACCACCACCAATGCCAAAAAGACCTGAAAAAAAACCAGCGACGACTCCCATACCAATCAAGATCAGCATGTTGAGAGACATTTCAGCAATTGGCAAATAAATACTCACTTATAAAACCTTCAAGATAATTTGAGTTTTTTAGATAATTCGAGAGCTCCTCTCCAATAAGCCTCTTCTTCACTTGTTTTTATCGCGTATTTAAAAGGATAATTCAAAATGCCATACATACTTTCAGAAAATAAAGAATGCGCAACATATCTCATAGCACTTAACCTAATAAAAATGAAAAGAAACAGCTCCTTTGAAAAATCCATAAAAACATAACGTTATCGCTGTCATAAATGCAATGATTAAAAAACACCAAAAAAAACTTTTAAGAGAAGAAGAGAAAATCTTCTGAGGTTTCACATTTAAGGAATGCGTACAACCATCCTCAATACAAAGACCCGATACTTGAACATCAGAGTTCTTTTCTTCTCTGGTAGAATGCTCTACAAGCTCCTCAACCTCTTTTGAAAAAGGGATTATAGTGTCATTTGGCAAAGAGTTTTTATTCCCTTTTTGTAACACATTTTCAAAATTTGTTTGGCTTGCAGTTATACTGTTTTGTTTTGAACAGCTTGGTGTCTCTTGGAGCAACGAGCATTCTTCTCCCCCCTCCCCAGCCATATTAGCAAGCTTTTGCACAACAGAATCAAGTGATTTTGAACGCGCCATACGCTGTGTCACCATTGCTTCTTCTAGGCTATTCTTTTCCTTCTGCAAACTCTGAACAAGTGTTTTAATTTGCTCTAGATACTCAAAAAGTTTTTTTTCTTTTTGGCGGCGAATAGAGTGCTCAGCCAAAATTGCCCGACTAATATCATCCAAGTAAGATTTTAAACTCTCTTCGACAAAACTTTGTGTTGTTACAGAACGAGGAATATTCTTCATTTGCATTTGTGCATAAACAGAGCGTAATTTTTTAGCAATATCGGACATCGTTACTTCAGTAGAAGTTTCCATCTTCTCTTTTTGCTCCACAACAAAAGAAGAAGGATTGTCTTGCTTAACCTGCTTTATAGTCTGACTTTTCGTATTCAAAATACGCTACCCCTCACTATGTCTATAAACGCTACGCTTTATTCATTTTTTGCAGAATTGCACAAATCAGAAGACAGTATGTTCTATTTTAGTAAATAGAGCTTTAAGAATTTGCAAAAACATCTCAATGAGTATCTTTGATTTTCCTGTTCTCACGATTTAAACAGACAAAATATTCTTCCATGATAAATCACCATACGGAACGAAAAAAGGATATTTTCATTTTGTTATTCTAAGACCATTTACTCTTCTGTATTCCTTTTATTTTAAGTTCTCTTACAACTGTTTCAAAACCATCATGAAGGCATTTTCTTGAAATAAATGCGCATTGTTTTTACTTTTTATTCAAATGAAGAGGGCAATTATGAAAACGCATAAAAAAGAGATGAACAACAGTGATAAAAGACATAAGCCGACTCAAGCAAGCGTCTATAATGAGAAAAAATATAAGGAGATTTCGTTCTAAATAATTTGGTTTCTTACCATTATTACTATAAACTCGTGCTCATACAAATGAAGAGGATTATTATGAAGATAATTGTCGCTGTCAAACGTGTTGTGGATTATAACATCAAGATACGCGTCAAACCCGATGGTACAGGCGTTGATCTGTCCCATGTCAAGATGTCTATGAACCCTTTTGACGAAATTGCTGTAGAAGAAGCAATCCGGCAGAAAGAATCTGGAAAAATTTCAGAAGTTGTTCTTGTTTCAATTGGACCAGAAGCAGCACAAGAAACTTTACGCACAGGACTTGCCATGGGCGCTGACCGCGCACTGCTTATAACGACAGAACAAACTCTTGAACCCTTAGCAATTGCTAAGATTCTCAAGGTCATTGTTGATGAAGAGAAACCAGATATGGTCTTTTTGGGGAAACAAGCTATTGATGATGACAGCAATCAAACTGGACAAATGCTAGCAGCTCTTCTTGGTTGGGGACAAGCAACTTTTACCTCAAGCCTAAACCTAGAAAATGGATACGCAACTGTTATCCGTGAGGTAGACGATGGTACGCAAACTCTTTCCCTACCCCTCCCCATGGTCATGACTGCTGATTTACGCTTAAACGAACCGCGTTATACTTCGCTGCCCAATATCATGAAAGCAAAAAAGAAAAACATTGAAAAAAAAATGCTTTCTGAGCTTGGCATAGATACGCAAGCGCGCTTAACAGTCCTAAGCGTTGAAGAGCCAAAACCGCGCCAATCTGGTATTAAAGTGGCTAACGTAACAGAGCTAGTCAATGCACTAAAACAAACAAATCGCATTTAATAGTCTATAACCAATAGATTAAAAAACACATTGTATAAAAGGGCAAAAACTTATGGCAATTCTTTTATTAGCCGAACAAAATACAGAGGAAACCGCAAAAGCGCTCACCGCCGCGCGCGCAATGAGCGATGATATTGATATTTTGGTTTGTGGAACAAAGGTCCAAGTTACAGCCGAAAACAGTGCTAAACTTGCTGGTGTACGGCAAATTCTTGTTTCTGAAGCTGATTATTTAGCCCATCAACTCGCTGAACCTATAGCAAATACCATTGTCAAATATGCGAAGGATTATGATGTAATCATGGCTGCCTCTACCAGCACCGGCAAAAATGTCATGCCGCGTGTGGCTGCTCTTCTTGATGTTATGCAAATTTCAGACATTATTGCGGTTCTTGCACCTGATACCTTCAAACGCCCCATTTATGCAGGAAATGCACTTGAAACTGTACGCACCAATGATCATCAAAAGGTTATAACCGTTCGTACAGCTTCTTTCCCACCAACCCCCTTCCACAATAACACTGCTCCCATTAAGACAATAATACCAGCCCCCAATCCCAACCTTTCTTCTTTTATAGAAGCAGAAACCAATAAAAGTGACCGCCCTGATCTTACCTCAGCACGTGTTATTATATCAGGTGGGCGTGGACTTGGTTCACAAGAACAATTTATGGCACTCCTTCTCCCCCTTGCAAATAAACTAGAAGCGGCCTTAGGAGCTAGCCGCGCAGCAGTTGACGCTGGCTATGCTCCTAATGATTGGCAAATTGGACAAACCGGAAAAGTCGTTGCTCCTGAACTCTATATAGCCGTTGGCATTTCCGGTGCAATCCAGCATTTAGCCGGTATAATGGATGCGCAAATTATTGTTGCCATTAATAAAGATGCAGAAGCTCCCATCATGCAAATTGCTGATTATGCCCTTGTCGGTGATCTTCACCAAATTATTCCAGAGTTGGAGAAAGCTTTATAAGCCATGAATGTACCTTTGCATCATCAACGTGAAAATATGGAAGTTGACAGTGTGATTGTTGAAGCAGAACAAGCAGAACTTCTCTCCATAAAAACTGCCCAATATCTGCAGTTAATCTTCACCAAATTATTCCAGAGTTGGAGAAAGCTTTATAAGCCATGAATGTGCCTTTGCATCATCAACGTGAAAGTATGGAATTTGACAGTGTGATTGTTGGAGCAGAACAAGCAGAACTTCTCTCCATAAAAATTGCCCAATATCTGCAGCTAATCTTCACCAAATTATGCCAAAACCGAAGAAAGCTTTATAAGCCATGAATGTGCCTTTGCATCATCAACGTGAAAGTATGGAAGTTGACAGTGTGATTGTTGAAGCAGAACAAGCAGAACTTCTCTCCATAAAAACTGCCCAATATCTGCAGCTAATCTTCACCAAATTATGCCAAAACGGGAGAAAGCTTTATAAGCCATGAATGTGCCTTTGCATCATCAACGTGAAAGTATGGAATTTGACATAGTGATTGTTGGAGCAGGACCAGCAGGACTTTCTGCCGCAATTCGTCTAAAACAGATCAACCCCGAACTTTCTGTGACAATCGTTGAAAAAGGTACAGAAGTTGGTGCACATATTCTCTCTGGAGCAGTTGTTGACCCCATCGGCATTGATAGGCTCTTACCAGAATGGAGAAATGAACACGATCATCCCTTTAAAACGCCTGTTACCAGTGATCAGTTTTTTTTTCTAAAGCCAACACACGCTACATTATTTCCCAATATTTTTCTCCCTAAAATCTTATCAAATGATGGGTGTTACATTGTTTCACTTGGGAGTGTTTGCCGTTGGCTAAGCAAGAAAGCCGAAGCGCTTGGTGTTGAAATCTATCCTGGTTTTGCCGTATCACAAACCATAGAGAACGATAATGGAGCCATCATTGGTGTTCTTACAGGGGATATGGGACTGAATAAAGACGGAACTCCTGGGGAAAATTATATGCCTGGTATGGCTTTATTAGCAAAATATACTCTGATTGCAGAAGGGGCACGTGGTTCCCTTGCAAAACAACTGATACAGAAATTTGATCTGAGTAAAAACCGTGAACCACAAAAGTTTGGTCTCGGTCTCAAAGAGCTTTGGGAAGTTGATCCCCAAAAACATAAGCCTGGTTTAGTGCAGCATTTTTCCGGCTGGCCCTTAGACAATGACACTGGTGGTGGTGGTTTTCTTTACCACCAAGAAAACAATTTAATTTCTGTCGGTTTTGTTGTGCACTTAGATTATAAAAATCCTTATCTCTCTCCCTTCGAAGAATTTCAACGTTTCAAAACACATCCCAAACTCTATGAAATTTTCAAAAGTGCAAAACGCCTTTCCTATGGAGCACGCGTCATCAGCGAAGGTGGTTGGCAGTCTGTACCCAAACTGACCTTTCTAGGTGGAGCACTTATTGGCTGTGCTGCTGGTTTTGTCAATGTCCCTCGCATCAAAGGATCACACAATGCCATCTTATCTGGCATATTAGCAGCCGATAAAATCGCGATAGCTCTAGCACAAGGCCGCGCCCATGATGAAGTCAAAGAAATCGAAGAAGATTGGCGCAAAAGTCCCATTGGCAAAGATCTTTATAAAGTGCGCAATGCCAAACCACTCTGGGCAAAATACGGCACAAAATATGGAATCAAACTTGCCGGTTTTGATATATGGTGGCAACAGCTGTTTGGATTTTCTTTATTCAAAACGCTCTCCCATGGAAAAGCAGATTATGCATGTCTTGAGCCAGCCCCAAATTTTCAACCCATTGCTTATCCCAAACCAGACGGAATCGTAACCTTTGATCGTCTCTCCAGTATCGCACTTTCGAATACACACCATGAAGAAAACCAACCTTGCCATTTAAAAATAGCCTCATTAGAAAAACAAAAAGACTCTGAATATGCAGTCTATGGAGGACCTTCTAGCCGCTATTGCCCTGCTGCTGTTTACGAATGGCTAGAGCATAATGATTCCCCAACCTATGTTATCAATGCTTCAAACTGTATACATTGCAAAACCTGCGATATTAAAGACCCCAATCAAAATATCAATTGGACCTGTCCGCAAGGCAATGAGGGACCACTTTATCTCAATATGTAATCATTGTTCATCCTTCTCAAAGCCAGCTTTCTAATATTACGCCTGTATCATACGCACCATAAAGAAAACCAACTTTGCCATTTAACAATAGCCGCATAAGAAAAACAAAAAAACTCTGAATATGCAATCTATGGAAGACTGCTACCTGCTATTTCCCTAGTGCTATCTACAAATGGCTAGAGTCTAATGATTGCTAGGCTTATGTTATCAACGCCTTAAACTGCATACATTGCAAAAACTGCGATATGAAAGATCCCAATCAAAATATCGATTGGTCCTGGTCCCATTCACAAAGTAATGAGGAATCACTTTATCTCACTATGGAATCATTGTTCATTCTCCTAAGATGAAAATCTATAAATCTAGTCAATAAAAGCGCTTTTTCTTAGAACCCCACCCAATAGCTTTCACGCATGCGTTCTTTCACAATGTGCAATCTGTTCATCAACACTCTCACACCAGAATATTTTCAAGAACCATCATTGTTCTCATTAAAAAAATAACATATTTTCACTAACAACTTTTTATTTATAAAGAACAAAAAACGACTAAGATATTTTGACAATTCTATTGGAAAGAGGCAAACCAGCGCTCCTTTTCACTGTCTTTTAGTTTAAGCTTCACGACCTTCAAACACATCCACAACAAAATCTTTTAAGGAGATTAATACTTAACGCTTTTGCGTTTATCGTTTTGCTCTCTCCCCCTCCCTACAACACTGATTCATAGAGCTGTTTTAACAAACAATCCCAACAAAATTCCAAGCCCATCTCACAGTGCACCCCATGAAAATAGAATACAAGCAAGCTGTATGATCTGTTACCAACTCAAAATATCACATTGGCTCTTTGTGTTTGAGGGCATTTACAAAAAACATATTTTTCTCCTCCGTAAACGATTTTATCCACACATTCATCTCTCTTGTAATCGTATAAGAAAAGATTTTTTGCTTCCAAGATAAGAGAAAAGAAGTTTTTGTCTTCAGGATTGCTATGCAAGCTGCAAAGGAGAAACGACCTTCATAAAGCAATTTATACCTGTAAAAAAAATCCTAAATATCAAGCTGCTTGTCCTTAAATATAGAGCTGATAATTCTATAAGCCTGTGTTCATGAAAAATAAAAAATACACTAAACAACTCTGATGAAGATCAAAAATAAATTTTAATCAAGCATTTTAATGCGTAAAGGGAGTATTTATTTTTTGCAAAGTGATCTCAAGAGCTGTGATTAAAGCATTTTTTCCTCCTTGGCGCGAAAAACAATTTGACAAAAGTTCATTTGTTCCCCCCTTTGTTGAAAACTCTTTCTCAAGCAGCGCAAAATCAAGAGATGTAAAACAGTCTTGAGCCATAATTTTGCGCATTTCATCGGTTAAGTTTCCAAACATCATAGCAAGAAAATCTGCTGACTGCTGGTTCTTTAACCCCTGTGTCACAAACCATTGATGTGCTGTTTCTATAAAATTAAAATACACCCCCATCAGTGAACCCGCCGTCATGAAAAGATTAAATTGCTCTTCCGCATCCAAAACCAATGTACCACCCAAAGCATCAAATAAACTTCGTAAAAATGAATGATCAGGATAAATTGGTGTCAAATTTTTACATTCTGCCACAAATGGTAGTGGAACAGCACGATAAACCTTATGATTTATCCATGCCTCAACATCTGCTGCTTTTGCCATTGCCAGCACAGAAACCACAAGCTGTTCGGGACGAAAACGAAGAGAACGCAAAACCTCTTCTGCAATTTGGTTGGGCAAACAAAGAAAAACACAATCACTAACATCCAACAATGCTTGATTGTTTTCAGCAATCATAACCTTATCATAATGACATGAAAGGCGCTCTGCCATTTGTGCATTGCGAGGAGAAAGGATAACAGAAGAAACGTCAAAAGCGCTCATCATTAAACCATCGACCATGGAAGCACTAATTTTACCTGTTCCAAGAAAGCCAATTTTCATTTCTATTCCTCACACGCATCATTTCAAAGAAAACTAAAGCCAACGCTTTAACATTCTAACTCACATAAACACTAATTGAGGATGCAACACAAAGCATAGCAAGAATGATCAATACCAAATAGACTTTGGGCTTATCAAAAAGAACAGCAAAAGCAGAAAACCAACCAACAATAGCAGCCGCTAAAGCAAATAAAAAACCTGGCTTATTCATCAGCATAATATGGACTGCCATTAAACCACCTATAATCAACGCCCCAAAAACAATCAACAAACCCGTTGCAAACTTTTCATAATCATCCATATTTTGTTCCTCATAGCACTCAAATATTATGCATTTTATTTAACGCATCTGTATATGAAAACGGAAGTTCTTTCACTTACCATGGTTCAAATAATATAGAAACTCTTATTTACCAGATGTAAAAAATGCTGGAATATGCTGCGGCCAACGCCACGGTAAAATTGCAATCAGATCAAAGCGTAAACACAAAAGAGCGCGATCCTTTTGCCGTGCCAACCAAATATCGGCAGCTGCCTCAATGCGCCTTTCATTCACCCGAGAAACTGCAGCCATTGCTTCAGCTAATGTTGGACGTGCCTTGACCTCAACAATGAGCACAAGATTTCCACGCCGTGCAATTAAGTCGATTTCACCACATTTTGTTTTAAAACGCATTTCAGCAATATGAAAGCCTTTTAGTCGCAACCACCAAGCCGCCCATTTTTCTGCACGAACCCCTCGATAGAAAGACTTCTGCCTGCGCTCTTTTTGTATAGTTTTCCCCATTGTTTTACGTGTCTTTTAAAAAATTCAACCGCTGGAATAATTTTTGTTTTTTTAAGCCCGTTTTCTTTGCCACCAAAGCAGCCGCCTGAGCCGCAGAATGCACACCAGACAATTCTAACAACAGTGCATCAACTTCTTGATCATTCATCACTTGCAAAGAAGAAACTCCCTGCCCAACAAGCACAACAATTTCCCCACGAATATGCGCCTGTTTGCTGTAATTTTCCAATAAATTTCCTAAATTAGAGACATCCACCGTTTCAAACTTTTTTGTTAATTCACGACAGATTGCCGCAGGGCGATCCGCCGAAAAAAGAGCAACCATATCCTGTAAAGTATTAACAAGACGATGGGGCGATTCATAAAAAACCAATGTTGCAGGAATGGCTTTTAATTGTTCCAAACGCTTTTGGCGTTGTGCCTTTCGTGCACTCAAAAAACCTGCAAAGAAAAAACTATCGGTGGGCAGACCCGTTGCAACAAGAGCAGCTAAAAGAGCTGATGCCCCAGGAATCGGAACAGTTTTATGTCCCACTTTGCGTGCTTCTTCCACCAATCGAAATCCCGGATCAGAAATCAGCGGTGTCCCAGCATCTGACACAAGAGCCACGCTTTTATTTTCTGCCAAAGCTTTCAGTAACTTCGGTCCTGCCTTTTGTGCATTATATTCATGATAAAGAATGGTTTTTTTCTCAATACCGTAACGTTCCAACAAAACACGTGTCACCCGTGTATCCTCACAGGCGAGAATATCAACTCCTGCAAGCACTTGCAAAGCACGAAGAGTGATATCGGTAAGATTTCCGATAGGCGTTGCCACAAGATAGAGTGCTGGTTCTATAACAGGCACAGAATAAGCATGCCCACCTATAAAATATGCTTTTTCACCCATGCCCTTCTTTCATAATCAAATAATCCCCCTCCATCTGCTCTTATCAGAACCTTTCTTCGCTACCATCTATTTCAGCCAATTTTTGCTACCGCCAAAGAACCAACCATTGCAATAAATGCTGAGCTACACCAAGATTTCTTACTCCAATATTGATATTTTTATTGAATATTATAACGCATTTTGGTAACCATAATCATTCTCAATAAAATAGATCTCAATTCTCAAAACATCATATCAGCTCCAATATTTTTACGCAAAACGTCCATTTCAAGAAATCAAGAAAACAATTTCAGCCATTTCCATATCAAATGCCGACATTCCTCTGTTAAAAATAAAGTTTTCTAACTGACATCACCCGCTTTTTTTCGAGAGAACCTTATTCATCGCCATTAAAATATCCCCCAAGCAAATATGCCTCTCCCCCTAGCAGTAGTCCCCTCATCATTTTAGGATAAGTATGACCGTATCATAACATCTCATTTTGTAATATTCTCTATAGCTTTTGCAACAGCGTGATGAATACCCAGAAATTTCATATCGAAAAATACTTTTTATATCTGAACTAAAAATCTTTAACCAATTTTATTTCATCCGTAAAAATCAACGGATAATTTTATAAAAATAAACATAATTAGCCATCCCGCAATCAGTTTTCTGCTTAACATCTGAAAGATCTTCATATAACAATGGAATTGTTCATGATATTATAACTTCTGTACAAATAGCCCTTATGTTTTAAATTATTGTCTGTTAGTGAATTTAAGAAAATTTGTTTTTTATTTTCTCCACAATCGCACGATAAAGCTTAGCATGCATCTCATCGGGCTTAGCAACAAAGATTGGCACGCCATCATCTGAAGAAGATCTCAAAGCTGCATCAAGCGGCACTTCAGCTAAGAAAGGTACCCCTCGGTGCTTCGCCTCTGCCTGCGTACCACCATAACCAAAAATATCATAGCGTTTCCCCGTATCAGGAGCAATAAAATAACTCATATTCTCAATGAGTCCTAAAATAGGAACATTAATTTTTATGAACATTTCTATCGCTTTACGTGCATCAACCAAAGCCAGATCCTGAGGAGTAGAAACAATCAACGTACCCGTCAACTGCACTTGTTGAGCAAGTGTCAATTGTGCATCTCCTGTACCTGGTGGCATATCAACCACCAACACATCCAAAGTCCCCCATAAAACATCTCTGAGCAATTGCGTCACTGCCGCCATGACCATGGGACCACGCCATACCACCGGTTTTTCCTCCTCAACCAAAAAACCCATCGACATCAATTTAAGACCAAATTTTTCAAGAGGTTGAATCTTTTTCCCATCAACAAGTTGTGGTTTTTGGTTAACCAGCCCTGTCAAACGTGGCAAAGACGGACCATAGATATCCGCATCCATCAACCCGATTTTAAAACCAGAATCTTGTAAAGCTAAAGCAATATTGATCGCCATTGTCGATTTGCCAACCCCTCCCTTTCCAGAAGCCACCGCAATCACATGCCGCACACCTTCTATTGGCATTTTTACAGGCAATCCACTCATTCTGCGTTTTGATGCAGAAAAAACTGTAGCTTTCTGAATCTGAGAAGAGGTCTCCGTTTTTTTTTCTGCCGTAAGTGTGACAACAACAGATTTAACCCCCTCCATAG
Organism: Bartonella sp. MM73XJBT; assembly: GCF_028618465.1. NCBI lineage: Bacteria > Pseudomonadati > Pseudomonadota > Alphaproteobacteria > Hyphomicrobiales > Bartonellaceae > Bartonella > Bartonella sp. MM73XJBT. The sequence goes on from NZ_JAQISY010000013.1 coordinate 32,811, forward strand.
TACACACCACGTCTTCAGCAGCATGGCGCAACATTTCCCACTCTTGCACACGTCCATCTGGAACTGTAATAGAAAAAAATACTTTTCCATGAGCAACCAATATTTCTGAAAGAAGTCCCAGCGACACAATATTGCTTTCAGAATCCGGCACTTTGATTTTAGATAACGCGTTACGGATAGCCTCACTTGTAATAGGATTCACGCTCTTTCCTCTCTCTCATAAATGCCAAAAAACATAGTAATAAAGACCCAAAACACATCTCACTTCATCACTTGAAATTTTGCACTTTTTAAAATTGTAAACTATAAATATCGTGAAGATTATCTCCTTACAAAAGGCAAAACCAACTTCATAGAAAAATGTACACGTGAAATTTTAGATAAAATCCCAGTAAATCTGTTTTTCGTACAATCACATCAAGAACTTTACAAGCGCCTTTAAAAGCTCAAACGAAGCAAACTTTTTATAAAACAAACACACTCTACTACTATCATACAATAACAAATCGCGATTCTCTCTTACTCCTTTGACCAGTATTCACTTATGTAAAAGTACTGGAAATTAAGGTATTGTAAGCAATCATTATTTCCCTTAAATTTGAAACTATTATGAACAAAATACATATCCACCATAGAATTTTGATATTTTTTTAAGAGAGAAAAAATAATCTAAGATTGACTTTTTTTATGTTTTTCCTTATGGATAAGCTCTCGTATGAGAGGATGAGACTATATTCATCTAGTGCATAGTTGCCATAGAATATTGCCATAAAATTAAGAAGGGCCGCACTCCGCGGTATTGAAATAAATGAAACGTACTTATCAACCATCTAAACTTGTCCGGAAACGCCGCCATGGATTTCGTGCACGTATGGCAACAGCTGGTGGCCGTAAAGTGATTGCCGCAAGGCGTGCTCGTGGACGTAAGCGTCTATCCGCTTAACCATTTAAATTTTCACAATAATTGGATATTGTTCATCATCTTAACCGTTGTGAAATTTTCGTTATGAACCTCCGATGCCTGCAAAAACAGGCATTTGGTAAAATTGCGAAACGTTTTTTATGAAGAAAAAACATCCATGCCGTCTTCGTAAGAGAGCAGATTTTTTAGCTGCCCGCACAGGCGAGAAACGACGTGGTCCTTTATTTTTGCTTGAAGTGAAATCCCATACACAAGCAGCAGAAACAAAAACGCCTCTTGTTGCGCGTGTAGGTTTCACAGTTACACGCAAAAATGGTAATGCTGTTAAACGCAATCGTATTAAAAGACGTTTGCGTGAAGCTGTAAGAATTGGTTTAACAAATAACATGGAAGCAGGAACAGACTATGTCATTATTGCGCGCCCTGATGCGCTTCATGCGCCTTTTACATCTTTGATCCGTGAATTAAATCGACGAATAAAACCAAAAACACAACATCAGCAACGACAACAGGGATATACGAATGGAATATAACCGGAATTTCTTTATCGCCATTGGATTGTCTTTCATAGTGCTTATCGCATGGCAATTTCTTTATGTTATTCCCAAACAGGCTGAGTTACAAAAACAACAAATAATTGCCCAGCAGTTGTCAAAACAACAATCAGTGCTTTCTACGCCTACTAAAAATTTTTCTGATCCTGCATCAACGCATCAATCTTCCCCCATGATTGATCAGCCAATGACTTCTGAATTGCGCAATGATGTGTTAGCTAAAACAAACCGTATTCCTATTAAAACCAGCGAACTTGAAGGCTCCATTAATCTTGTTGGTGCACAATTTGATGATCTCCTTCTCAAAAAATATCGCCTAACGGTCGATAAAAAATCACCAGAAATTGCTTTACTAAATCCCAAAGGATTCACAAAGACCTACCTTGCTGAATTTGGTTTTACCAGTTCATCTTTGCCAGCAGGAGCCTTACCACAATCCGATACACAATGGCAAATAGAGGGCAACAATACGACCCTAACCCCTTCAACACCTGTTACTTTAATTTATAATAATGGACAGGGACAAATCTTCCGCCGTATGATTTCTATTGACGATCATTACATGTTTACCATTGTGGATTCTATCAGCAATGAAGGGGATAAACCAATATATCTCTCATCCTATGCGCGTGTTGCACGCGCAGCTCCACCAGAACATACAAATGCAACCTATTTGCTTCATGAAGGTATGATAGCTATTGCAGGTGATACACTTAAAACTGAGAAATACAAAGCCTTAACTGAGCTTGATCCAAATCCTCATAATGGTCAAAAAAGTATATCTTTCTCTAAAGTAACAGGAGGTTGGATCGGTATTACCGATAAATATTGGGCTGTAGCAGTTATTCCACCACAAGATAAAGAATATACAAGCCGCTTTATTTATTTTGATCGCTTGCAAACACATTATCAATCTGACTTGCTAGGGTCCCTTTTAACGATTGCCCCCAATGAAACAAAAACCATTACAAATCATCTTTTTGCTGGTGCGAAACAAGTTGAAATCATTAATCATTACCAGAATGATTTAAAAATTAGAAAATTTGCGCTCTTAATCGATTGGGGTTGGTTTGATTTCATTACTAAACCGATGTTTTCTCTCATTGACATTCTTTATAAACAAACAGGAAATTTTGGCATCGCCATTCTTCTTGTCACAGTGCTGTTAAAAACGCTTCTCTTCCCGCTGGCGAATAAGTCTTACAAATCTATGGCACGCATGAAGCTTATACAACCTTTGCTATTGGAAATAAAAGAAAAGTACCCAGATGATAAAACCAAACAGCAACAAGCGATAATAGAGCTGTATAAAACTGAGAAAATTAATCCTCTTGCTGGCTGTTGGCCGATGTTGGTTCAATTTCCAATCTTCTTTGCGCTCTATAAAGTTCTGTATATTACCATCGAAATGCGGCATGCACCTTTCTTTGGCTGGATTAAAGATTTAGCAGCGCCCGATCCAACTTCTATTTTTAATCTGTTTGGCTTCTTGCCCTACACGACTCCAAGCTTTCTTATGATTGGTGCATGGCCTTTGATTATGGGAATAACAATGTTTTTACAAATGCGTATGAATCCATCCCCTCAAGACCAAACACAAGCAATAATCTTTGCATGGATGCCGGTTATCTTTACTTTTATGCTCGCCTCCTTCCCCGTTGGTCTTGTTATCTATTGGGCATGGAATAATATATTGTCAATAATTCAACAAGGTATCATGATGAAACGCCAAGGAGTCAAAATTGAGCTTTTCGATAATCTTAAAGCTATGTGGAGGAAATCACCCAAAAAAGAAGTGCGTAAATGACAAGAGATTCTTGCCTTTCTGGAATTTTTTCTCGCAATTGGATTTTTATTCGTGGTGTGCCAAAAATAAGCTTTCTTCCTCCCGAAGGACCACCGGAGATCGCCTTTGCAGGGCGTTCCAATGTCGGAAAATCGTCTTTAATCAACGCACTTGTCCAACAAAAAAGCTTAGCCCGCACCTCAAATACACCAGGACGTACACAAGAACTCAATTACTTTGTACCCGATGGTTTCAGTGGACAAGGAGAGGACCTCCCTCCTCTAGCACTGGTAGATATGCCAGGATATGGTTTTGCTGAAGCGCCTAAAAATTTGGTTGATGCATGGACAAATTTAATCTTTCGCTATTTACAGGGACGTACAACACTAAAACGTGTTTATCTGTTGATTGATTCACGCCATGGCATCAAAAAGAATGATGCAGATGTTCTAGATCTCCTTGATAAAGCCGCTGTTTCTTATCAAATTGTTTTCACGAAAAGTGACAAAATAAAATCAAGCGACCTTGAAAAACTAATAATAACCACAAAAACAAAGCTGCTCAAACGCCCAGCAGCTTACCCTGAACTTCTTGTAACATCTTCAGAAAAAGCATTTGGTTTGGAGGAATTACGTGCAGCCATTTTACAAACCATAACAGTATAGAAAATATTGCTGTTTTTTAAGAATTTATTAAACATAATTGCGGGCTTCTACTAATAATCTTGTACTTCTAGTAAAGCAGCTTTATAAAAATTCTTATTACTTGAAAGAATTCTCATCAACTCTATCTGATATTGTAGATTATGCTGACACTTTTTCATTCTCCTCTTTCTTCTGCCTCCCGTTTTATACGCCTTATTCTTGGAGAATATGGTGTAACCACGCAACTCATTGAAGAACATGAATGGGCCAGAAGACATGAATTTCTCGCACTCAATCCAGCAGGTCATGTGCCCGTTCTTCTTGATGAACATGAAGTTCCATTATCAGGCGCCATTGTTATCTATGAATATTTAGATGAAACGCATGGTAGTTTACGACAAGAGAATAAATTCTTTCCAGAAAATCCTTTAGGTCGTGCCGAAGTCCGTCGTCTCAATGACTGGTTTTTAAATAAATTTGAAACCGAAGCCACACGCCATATTGTACGAGAAAGGATCTATAAACGTGAAATGCCACTAGCCATTGGCGGTGGTGCTCCCAATTCTCAAATTTTACGCAATGCACGTGCCAATATTGCACCCCATATGAACTATCTCAATTGGCTCTGTGCATCTCGCGACTGGTTAGTCGGCTCTGAATTATCCTATGCAGATCTCGCAGCAGCAGCTGCTGTTTCTGTCCTTGATTTTCTAGGAGAAATTGACTGGGAACCAGTTCCTGCAGCCAAAGACTGGTATATGCGGATTAAATCGCGACCTTCTTTTCGCTCTCTTTTAACAGACCGCATTCGAGGAATTGTAGCAAGTCCTCATTATACGGACCTTGATTTCTAAACACTTTTTCCAGCAAGTGAAAACAATATTCTACTTCAAAGATCATAGAGCTCTACATCAATAAAACCTTACCATTTTATAGAGTCTATAATGATAAATTGATACATAAAAATGATTATTGTTAATAACTTACATGAGAGCTCAAAATAAAAATATTCTCTCATTTGAGCTCTATTTGCTAATGGATAAAAAGGGGGGGATTGCACACCATAAATGAGAAAAACCTATGAATAAAATCATTTAAAAGAAGAGTTAAAGTTCCCATATTTAAAGACAAGAGCCGTAGTATCCGGAAAGCACACAAATAAAATAACAATATCGACACATGTCTTTTGCCAAAGATCTTGTAAAATAAACGATTGCTTAACATCCACATGATTCACTCTATAATAAAAGCAAAAATATTTTTTATCATGCGTCTCTCTCAACAAACAATCTTTTCATAAAGCTCAAGAAGCGTAATTTCTCCTTAGGAGGAAAAAGAACCATTGGAAAGAGGAGAAGAATTTGCCTATACTACAAGAAGTAAAGTGTCATAAGGAGAAAAAGATGCGCCTTACAGTTGTTGGTGCCAATGGAAGAATGGGACGCGAACTCATCACCGCTATCCAGAAGAGAAAAGATGTAGAGCTTTGTGCGGTGCTTGTGCGCACAGGATCACCTTTCGTCAATAAAGATGCGAGTATATTGATTGGTTCCGATGTTCTTGGTATTTACATCACCGATGATCTTGAAAGTGCCTTTTCTAATACGGAAGGTATTTTAGATTTTTCTCAGCCGCAAGCTAGTGTTCTTTACGCCAACTATGCAGCTCAAAAAGGACTTGTGCATATTATCGGGACAACCGGATTTAATAAAACAGAAGAAGGACAAATTGCAGATTTTGCAAAAGATACAACTATTGTCAAATCTGGAAATATGAGTCTTGGCGTCAATCTGTTAGCGAACCTTGTAAAAAAAGCAGCCAAAGCATTAGAAGCGGATGATTTTGATATTGAAATTTATGAGATGCATCACGCTAACAAAGTTGATGCTCCTTCTGGAACAGCTCTTCTTCTTGGGCAAGCAGCCGCCGAAGGTCGCAATGTTATGCTCAAAAATGTAAGTGTTAGCGGACGCAGTGGTCATACCGGTAAACGTGAAAAAGGCACTATCGGCTTTTCTTGTTCGCGAGGTGGAACTGTTGTTGGCGACCATAGTGTCATTTTCGCTGGTGCAAATGAGCGTATTGTTCTTTCACATGCAGCACAAGAACGCTCTATTTTTGCTAATGGTGCCTTAAAAGCAGCTTTATGGGCAAAGAACCACAAAAATGGTCTTTATTCAATGCTTGATGTTTTAGGATTGAATGATGAATTATAAACAGTCAATATAATGCAGGAAATTTATAATGGGACGCACACTTGTACTCATCCGTCATGGACAAAGTGAATGGAATCTCAAAAATCTTTTTACCGGTTGGAAAGACCCCGATTTAACAGAAAAAGGCTGTACAGAAGCAATAACAGCAGGAAAAAAACTTAAAGACGCTGGTTTAAAATTTGATATTGCTTATACATCTTCCCTACAGCGTGCACAAAAAACAGCACGCTACATCTTAGAACAAATGGGACAAGAAAATTTAGAACTGATAAAAAACCCCGCATTAAATGAACGTAATTATGGTGATCTCTCTGGTTTAAATAAAGATAAAGTACGCCAACAATGGGGAGAAGAACAAGTACAAATATGGCGTCGCTCCTATACGATTGCCCCCCCAAACGGAGAAAGCCTACGCGATACTAGTGCACGCGTTTTGCTCTATTACCTCTACCATATCCAACCTCATATTTTGCGTTCTCAAACTGTTTTGGTGGCAGCACACGGTAATTCTCTTCGTGCTCTAATAATGGCACTTGAAGGTTTAAGCAGTGAAGAAATCATCTCTCAAGAACTAGCAACTGGCATTCCTATCGTTTATACATTAAATCCTGACTCAACAATCGCCTCAAAGACAATCATCACTCCTTAGCTTCCTAAAATCTTAGTGATCACAAGGAGTTCAACCCAATCATTTTAAGCTGAGATATAAATTCTTGGACTTTTTCCTTACCCTAAAAGACAAAAACTCTTATCCCCTGTTAACCTGTCATTAGATTGGTTTTTCTTGGTAATTTCCATTGCCAAGCACTTATATGATTGATTTCACAGTCCCTACGCATAAGTTCTGCCCTAAACATTTTTTCAATTTTATCTCTTCCACATTTGATAAGTACAAAAGAAAACAAAAAGAGACATCAACAACATTATACCTTTATAAGAGACAATATATTATTGTTCATGAGAATGAGAAACCCGAAGCTCCCAAGTTTATCTTATTCCAAACCTGTTCCATGTTGAATCAATCAAACTCATTCGCTTTTACGTTGCAAGTAAGATTGGCGTGTAGATAAAACATTCAAGAAAGGAGTAAAAATGCCTCTCATGAACTGTCTTAAGGCAAGAACTGTGGCAACATTTTGAGCTAGCAAAGAGTATGATGGTGCCGATAAGCATAAAGAACAAAGTGCTCAAGAATTGCGTGAAGAAGAGGAGCGTAACAGTTTCTTTACTCCCATAATCATGAAATGCAAATAGATTACGGTTCTGTGCTCGGTGTGCAGGCAACGCTCACAAATGATTGAAAAACAGAGAACACACGTTACGCCTTGGGGAAAATATAGATACAATGGTTCAGAAGAGAGAGAAAAATAATTTAAAAGAATCAAAGGAACAAAATTTCCAAACCTTTTTATAACTTATTAACTTCATTGAAAATGGCGGAGAGGAAGAGATTCGAACTCTCGAGAGCCTTTTGAGCCCTACTCCCTTAGCAGGGGAGCGCCTTCGACCACTCGGCCACCTCTCCAAGGAAGTGCATAAATGGTATCAACTGAAAGTTCAAGACATTTTCGATTTTTTTCAAAAATATCTAAAGTTTTTCTTTTTATTGATGATATCGGATAAAAAATTACCAAAATGCATATGTGCCTTTTTTGCCACATTGTCTTGAATAGTACATCAATACCCTTCAAAAAGTTAATTTCATATTTGTATATTGAAAAAAGATTAGTATAGCTAAGAATTATAAGTATCGCGTATTTTACTCTGTCTTTAATATAAGACGAGAAAATAATATTCCCTAACGAAGATTGAACTACCTTTCATTGGAGATTCATTATGAATATTAAGTCCCTTTTTTTAAGCTCTACAGCAGCTTTTTTAGCGATTTCTGGAGCGCATGCCGCTTCAACAGTCGTTGCAGAACCAGAGCCTGTAGAATATGTTCGCGTTTGTGATGCATATGGTAAAGGCTATTTTTATATCCCTGGAACAGAGACCTGTATGCGTTTGTCAGGAAATGTTCGCGCTGATTTTCTAGGCGGTGATAATATTGATGCCACAACAAATGCTGAACTAGCTGCCAAAAGAAAAACCTATAGCGCAACATCACAATTAACCCTTGTTTTTCAGACTGCTTCTGAAACAGAAATGGGAACACTTCGTTCATATGCACGCATCTCTTCAAACTGGAGCAACGGTAGAAACAAGGATGGTGCCAAGCTTGCTGCAGCTTACATTGAACTTGGTGGTTTTCGCGTAGGTCTTGATGATACAATTTTCAACAGCTGGACCGGTGATTATGGAAATGTCATAAATGATGACAGCATAGCACCAGCGGGTGTAACACGTACGAATTTTATTTCTTACACCTTTAGTGGTGACAGTGGCTTTTCTGCGATTATCGGAGCTGAATTAGGCAATGCTTCATTCGCTTATCCAGATGATACAACGAATCCAATTTACTACTACATCGATAAAGATGACAAAGTTGCTCCCGTTTCTGGTGATTATCTTCCACCAAGCAAAGGAATAAAAAATTACACCCCTAATCTGGTTTTTGGTGTGAAGTTTATGCAAAAATGGGGTGGTTTTTCAGCTGTTGCTGCTTATGATTCTTACTATAAAAAGTGGGCAGGTAAGGTACGCGTAGATTTCAATGTCAATGATCGTTTCAATTTATGGGCAATGGCTGGCTATAAAAACAGCGTTGATTACTATTTAGTGGATGAAAATAATACGCTATCGCGACAAAATACAACGATCTACGCAAACTGGGGAGGAAAATGGGCAGCTTGGGCTGGCGCGACTTATAAACTCACTCCAAAAGCAAATTTAAATGCTCAAGTTTCTTATAGCGCTGTAAAAACCTTTGCAACTTCTGTCAATATTGCCTACACGCTCGTTCCAGGCTTTGTAATTACACCTGAACTTACTTATGTCTCTTGGAATGATGATCGTACTTTTAAAGGCGTAAATAACGATACAAAATATACCCATGCTTTGAATGGCAAAAATGCTTTCCAAGGTATGCTCCGCTTACAGCGTTCATTCTAATCCTATTGGACTACGCTTAAAAAAACTGGCAATATATATTGCCAGTTTTTATTTTTTTAACGAGCAATAATGATCACCACACTCTTTCATGATATTTTTACCACTATTTCTCAAAAAAGCTATTTTCTACTATAAAAATACTCCAAACAAATGAATTATAAAGTGCAATAAGGGCTTCCAAAAATCTTGCACATCTCACTCGAATGATCTTCTCCTTGCCCTTTTGGGATAAAATTCTTCCCTCTCATCAGTTGTCATAAGATCGTGATTTTTCAGAAGATTCTTCACTCGTTTTGTATTTCATGAACGGAATGACATCTGCTTACGTAAAGCAGAACACCATAATATCATCAATTTACGTACTTGTTTAAAAAAAACATTTCTCAAGGTGCTCAAGCTTATTTTCTAGTGCCATTCATGAATGGTATAGCGATAAATCCATTGAGCACCACCATCTTTACGCTTATGGAGTAACAAGCCGGCACCATCATTATATTTGCCAGCCCCCAATGTTGCGACAGACCTTGCATTAAGACGGTTCATAAGAGCCATTTTTAATCCTTTCTTATATAATTTTTACCCACACGCCAGCCCCGCTTGTTACATGCAAACAAGTGATTTTCATTGATTTAAGATAAGCAGGTTTGAAATAAGAGAATCTTAGGTTATTCGAGAGTCTCATTCAATATGAATAACGCTAAATTATCATTATAAATCAATGTGTTGTCATGATTTACCATTATACTATTATTCACAAACGCTATCGTGAAATGAGCTTTGGAGAGTTGAGAGATCTCTCGTTAAAATAAGTCCTTGAATATGTATGGACGTACTTTCCCTTATAGTGAAAAACAATCTTTACGGTAGAAAATTTTATTGACAGAGCTGCCTCACAAGCTTAGACGAGTTTTATAGCCCAGATGGCGGAATTGGTAGACGCGCAGGTTTCAGGTACCTGTGCCGCAAGGCGTGGAGGTTCGAGTCCTCTTTTGGGCACCATTCTCTTTTGCTGTGATATAACTAGTTGATTTTACGTATTTTTTTAAACTTGACGGATATCCGAATAAAAGTGAGAAAATAGGATTTTCCAAGTGATTTTTATAATCTGTTTTAGATTGCAACTTTTTCTTTATATATTTTCAGCCCCTTTAAACATCCAAGTTCTTTGCACTATCCAAAAATAAAACTTTCTAAATTTTCTTTTGCTTTCACTCCTTATTTTTTAAGGCAATAAAATATAGCTATGCTCGATTGCAAAAGATAATGATATTAAATAGAAAATACGCATAACTTAAACAAAGTAAAGCATTATGCTAATATGAAAAGCGATTAAAACGCAAATGTTAGAAAATAGCAAAATGATGGTATAAATATTTTTATGCATAAAATTGAAATAATATTAAAATAAAAATTATAACTATTATAAAACAATAATAAATGTATAATTAAACATTTTAAAGAAAAACTGTATTTATTTTATAAAATAAATACAGTTAAATTTGTATTATTTAAAATTAATACTTTTTCTAACGTACCAATGAAAGATAGTAAAAATTAAAAAGAAAAAACAGGGACTATAGAGTTTTAAAATAATAAGAATAGCTCTTTTTTTGGTATCGGTTTTAAAAAAATGGATTTGATAAATAAGGGGGGGCATCAATGAAATAGTAATATATGGAGGAAACGCCCTTGTTCTCCCGTAATAATAATATGATTTCTGCTATCTGCTAAAAACATTTTTTTATTAACGACAGCAAAAACTGAGAGAATTTGCTACTCTTCACAGTATAGTGAATGAAAACAACAATGAACAGACCACGTATCCTTGCTTTCACCTATGGATTCTATAATGCCGTACGAATGCTGATTGGTGCCTACCATGCGATTTTTTAATGTCTATGGGCGTGAGTTTGGCGCAATTGGCTCTACTTCAAGTTGCCTTTTCCCTAACCATTCTCCTTCTTGATTTTCCCTATGCTGTTCTCTTAGACAGATATCGACGTAAATATTCTGTTATGGCGGGGGCATCATGACAGGCACATTTTATCTGCTCTGCCTTAAAGCCCCTAATATAACAATCCTTATCATTGCACAAATCCTCTATTCCGCAGGAATTTGCCTCATTGCAAGTGCCATTGATGGATGGATTTTCCACTTACTGAGCAACAAACAAGATCGCTTTTCGCCAGTTATGCCCATCTCTATCATTAAATCAATTCGTTCGGTAGCATTCTCAGCGGTATGATAGGAATTGGAACATTATACTACTCTGGGCAATATTTTATGGGATATATTATCTCATGCCTCATGATGAGCATTATCTGTTTAATATTCCTTCTTGTTTCTGAAGAAACAAAATCAGCGCCTGAAAAACACAAAACAATAACGATCTTCCACCATGCCAAAGAAACGCTGTGGATCTTCTAAAATACCATTGGAGGGGCATGGTTTATGTTCCTCATGTGCCTTTTCAGTGCTGGCATTCAAATTATTTATCATTTTTGGCAACCAATAATACTTTCAACGAGCAAAATCGATTATCTTACCAGCACTCAGATGCTGACACTGATGTTCTGCCATGTAGCAGCTTTTTCAGCACAATATTTTTCAAATCTACTAATGTCTAAATATCATGTATTAGATAACAAATACAGAAATTCTGTGAAATATTTTTCATTCTTCTCTGCCCTGATATGCGTAGTACTTTATTTTAGTTCATGGCAATCAAATCGCTATAGCAATTATTGCATTTTCATTAATCCATGGTTTTATTTGCACCGTGCCAATCGGCGCAAAGAGTCTATTTTTTCAGAGCTTAACCCAAAACAAACTCAGCACATTTCCGGTGTTATTGGCACAGTATCTTTTTGTGGACGAATATTTTCAATTGCAGTATTAAGCATTATCTCTTTTCTTTCTGCAAAAATTTCACCGTCTTATTATCATATTACCGACCGTCACCTTTTTCATGTGTGGTTTAGTCGTCTAGCGATAAAGCCACTATGCACAACTGTCTTTGCATTTATCAAGAAGAAAGCGCTTCATTATGTTATTTGTTACCCCCAATGTCGCGATATCTCTTGGCATTTGAGATGATTCATAAGCGGCATTGTTATTCTTTTCTGAAAAGTCTTTTATCCATATGCTCATCTCATTTGTGAGGAGCGGACGAGTGTTTTAGATGACTCAATATAAACAGATTTGAATGAAGATAATCTTACGCTATGAGAGTCTCTATCTAAAATAATGAATTATAAATCAATATAGTGTGCATATTAAAAGATATAATTTGGGGAAAGCATGATATAATTTTCTGCTTGTAGCGCTTTGCGGGAGCGTGTCATCCTTCTCATGAAGCATCACCATCTTTATACCACGCTGTGCACAGCATTTAATTTTACGTATCTTGCTTCACGTAGAATATGATAAAGAAACACAACTTCAAAGCTTACCCCTGCAAGCGTGAGAGTTTTTTTCTACTCATTTTCGAAAACAGCCTTTACATACCATATTGTTCTCACCTCATAAATGTCTTTCTTTCACACAACTCTAATTGGCAAAAAGCAGCAAAGAACTTCATAACCATCTATTATCGTAATTTTATACTGATATGAAAATGTATTGAATCAATTCGACGGAAAATATTTATCTACCAACGCATAGACAATCGCAGCTGTTTCAATATCCAGAATTCCATCATAATTTTTCTGACGAAAATGAAGCTGAAATGCTCGGATCAAATTCTTATATCCCATTTCACTACATGCAACCGAAATATCATATCCATAACATTTTAGTTTAGCCAAAACATCTGTTTTAAGCGGCAAACTCTTATAGAACTTCTTCTGATAGTAATCTTTTCTTTCCTCATCATACCAAGCCCCTATACCAGCCAAATAAAGCTCCTTCCATGGGAAAGCAGCTCCTGGATCACACTTTCTTCCAATAGCAATATCACTGTGTCCAACAACATCGATTGGCATGATATCTGGATACCTTTGAAGAATATTGAATGCTAGTTCCTTAACTGCATCAATTTGCTTTGGATTATAAGGAGGAAAGACAACGCGCTCGTGGTTATCAATCTCTAAATTCACTGTCTCAAGCTGCAAAACTGTCCCCCTCATATCACTGTCCCCAGCTCGCAAGCCACCATCAGTCTGCAATTCACATCCATCTTTATTAACCGGATTTAAAACACGCGCATCCTTTAAAGCTGCGTCAACATAGGGTTGCTCTGAAGAGCAAGAAGGGATATTCGCCAAATTCACTATTTCAATTCCAATGGATGTATCATTTAAGTTACTACGTCCAGCCCATGAACTCACACCAGCATGCCATGCACGTTCGTTTTCATCAACCAGATTAAAGATACGCATATCCTTAAATCCTGCCTCAATATAGCTCTTCTCTGTTGGATCAGGAACAAGATAGTGGGCACTCACATTTTCCCCTGTAAGAGCCATTACTGACTCTTTAAAATCAAGTGAAGTATAATGCATGACAAGAAAACGAACGCGACGATTAAAGCTCTTAATAGAACGATAACTGTTGTAATCAATCTGATACATAGAAATCCTTCCTTTTTATCTCATCCACGAATAGCATCGCGTGTTAGAACAGAAATACCGAAAAGTAGCGTTATGGTGACTTTTTGTAAGATATCCCACTACCTAGCTTAAAATTTGCCTCACGAGAAAACATCAAAGTTCTTGCTCCCTAATGAACCCGCACTTCCAAATCCTTTATACACAATGAACGATGCAAACCTCAAAACATTCTCAAGCCATTACATCAGATATCGACTCTCTAAAATGTCTGAAAACCACTCATTATGGAACACTTGGACAAAGACACAGCGCACACACAACGCCGTGCTTCATCACCACCTGATAATGCAAAAATATTATGAAATTTTTGTGTCCATTTACAGGCTGCCACATGAACAACGCCACTTTTTGATAAACTCCTCTTTGCTTGCACATTTTTCAATAAAATTGAGAAAATTCTTCTGTATAGTGATAAATAATCAAGCGATCGCCTTTGTGATAAAGAAATCTTTCCTATCGTTTTCAATATATCTTTATCTCTCAAATAACACACGCCAAAAAGCTTTTCCTAAACCAAATACAAATACTCTGGAAAAATAATGGAATTTCATCATGCCATAAAAATCCCAATGCACCTATACACAGGATCTTACCCAAAAATGATATCAATACTTGTGATGAAAAAGAGAATAGTGAATTCTACCTTCAGAAATTTTCCGCATAAAATCTGAGCAATTATAGGCAAATTTTTCTCTAAGAACATTTAAAAGAAAATATTGCCCAAATCTTTAATACTATTGACCCAGCATCTGCTATCAAAGAAAACTGTTTGCCAAAACAAATATTTTTAAAGTATCAAAATAACACTGTCTTCACCACATACAACAGCAAAATGATTTGGAAATTATTGTGTTCCGCCTCTACAAAGTATTATTTGCTTTTCTCCCTTTTTAAATATCTTTTTAAAACCAACCAAGCTGCATATTCCTGTAAGACAGCCCTCAAAAGTGGTCGTGTATAAGGAAAAGAAACATGATCATCACCATAGTTTTTTATTCGTACAGTCATTGTAGCATATCCAAGGCTTTCTTTTTGATTTTCTAATATCTCCAAAGGAGGTGATAAGCTAACCTCAACCTCTAGCTGCGGAACATTTTTTGCACTTTTTTCTATCGGCTGAAAATACTTTAAAAGATGAAGATCATTTGCTAACCAACGAACTTCTGCGTGCATTGCTAATTGTTTGTAAGCCGTGGTAATTTCTGCCCCAACCAAATATGGGCGAAAATGATTTTCAAATTCTTCAATCAAATGCTCCGCCA
>NZ_JAQISY010000014.1:0-47119 GCF_028618465.1 Bartonella sp. MM73XJBT
GTGATAATGTTGCGATGGATGTTTCATTGATTGTTCCTATTGCTATGGAAGAGAAACTTCGCTTTGCTATTCGTGAAGGTGGTCGTACTGTTGGTGCCGGTATCGTTTCTAAGATCATTGAGTAAGTAATGGTTATTGAAAAACGCCTTTATTGTTAAAGGCGTTTTACGTGACAGGGAAATAAAAGAGCATGAACAGTCAAAATATCCGCATTCGCTTGAAAGCATTTGATCACAGAATTCTTGATGCATCGACACGTGAAATTGTGTCGACTGCTAAGCGTACTGGTGCGCATGTCCGTGGTCCTATTCCGCTTCCAACGCGGATTGAGAAGTTTACGGTCAATCGTGGGCCGCACATCGATAAGAAGAGCCGTGAGCAATTTGAAATGCGTACACATAAGCGTCTTCTTGATATTGTTGATCCAACGCCGCAAACAGTAGATGCTCTTATGAAGCTCGATCTTTCTGCTGGTGTGGATGTAGAGATTAAGCTCTGAGGTTTGAGGACAGAAGGAACAGACCCGATGCGTTCAGGTGTAATAGCACAGAAGCTGGGCATGACCCGTATTTATAATGAAGCTGGTGAACATGTGCCGGTAACAGTGCTTCGTTTGGAAAATTGTCAAGTTGTAGCTCAGCGTACAATTGAGAAGAATGGTTATACTGCTGTTCAATTAGGTGTAGGCTTTGCTAAGGTGAAAAATACTTCGCGGGCTCTTCGTGGGCATTTTGCTAAGGCTTCTGTTGAGCCAAAAGCTAAAATAGCGGAATTTCGTGTGAGCCCCGATAATCTTCTTGAGGTCGGTACTGAGATTACCGTGGAGCATTTTGTTCCAGGGCAAAGAGTTGATGTGACAGGTACGAGTATTGGTAAAGGCTTTGCTGGTGTTATGAAGCGTCATAATTTTGGTGGGCATCGTGCTTCGCATGGTAACTCAATTACGCATCGTGCACATGGTTCAACAGGACAGTGTCAGGATCCTGGTAAAGTGTTTAAAGGTAAAAAAATGGCTGGCCACATGGGTCAGGTCCGTGTAACAACGCAGAATATAGAAGTTGTTTCTACAGATATTGAGCGTGGTTTGATTTTAGTGCGTGGCGCTGTTTCTGGCTGTAAAGGTGCTTGGATTTTGGTTCGAGATGCTGTAAAGAGATCTCTTCCTGATAATGTACCAAAGCCTGCTGGTATTCGTCGTCTTGCGAAGGAGAAAACGGAAATGGTTACTCCGGTGGTGGAAACCTCTAAAGTTGAGGGAGCCGAATAATGGATCTTGTAATTAAAACCCTTGATGGGGATGAAGCTGGTAAGTTAAAAGTTTCTGATGCTATTTTTGGTCTTGTTCCACGCGAAGATATTTTACAGCGTGTTGTTCGTTGGCAACTTGCGCGTCGCCAACAGGGGACTCATCAAGCCCAGGGGCGCTCTGATGTGTCACGAACAGGGGCAAAGATGTTTAAACAAAAAGGAACTGGACGTGCTCGGCACTCTTCGGCTCGTGCGCCGCAGTTTCGTGGTGGTGGTAAAGCGCATGGTCCGGTGGTTCGTAGTCATGCGCATGATCTTCCTAAAAAAATTCGTGCGCTCGGATTGCGGCTTGCTCTTTCAGCAAAATTAAAAGCAAAAGATTTAATCGTTGTTGATGAGATGAGTGTTAAAGATGCTAAAACCAAGATGCTTGTTTCTCGTTTTTCCAAGCTTGGGTTTGATAATGCCCTTTTAATTGGCGGTAAAGAGATTGATATTCAGTTTTCTCGGGCAGCATCTAATATTCCTAATATTGATATTTTACCAATTCAGGGGATTAATGTTTACGATATTTTGCGTCGCAGCAAACTTGTTTTATCAAAAGCAGCCGTCGAGGCTCTTGAGGAGCGTTTTAAATGACAGATCTTCGTCATTATGATATAATTGTTAGTCCAGTTATTACTGAAAAGTCGACTATGATTTCTGAATATAATCAAGTTGCTTTTAATGTCGCGCCGAAAGCGACAAAGCCTGAGATTAAAGCTGCTGTTGAAGCACTTTTTAACGTAAAAGTGAAAGCAGTTAACACGATGGTCCGTAAGGGTAAAGTGAAGCGTTTTAAAGGCATTGTTGGTCGGCAGAGTGATGTCAAGAAAGCGATCGTGACACTGGCGAGTGGTCAGTCTATCGACGTTTCGACAGGTCTTTAAAGAGGCTCGGAGATAAAGATAATGGCACTTAAGCAGTTTAATCCAACTACGCCCGGGCAGCGTCAACTTGTTATTGTAGATCGTTCTTGTCTTTATAAGGGTAAGTCTGTAAAAACGCTAACTGAAGGTTTATCTTCAAAAGGTGGTCGTAATAATCGTGGTCGTGTTACGGCTCGTTTTCAGGGTGGTGGACATAAGCGTAGCTATCGGTTTGTTGATTTTAAGCGTCTTAAACGCGATATTTCTGCTAAAGTTGAGCGTTTAGAGTATGATCCAAATCGCACAGCTTTTATTGCGCTTATTCGCTATGAAGATGGGCAGTTAAGTTATATCCTTGCGCCACAGCGTCTTGGTGTTGGTGATTCTATTATTGCTGGTTCAAATGTTGATGTTAAGCCGGGTAATGCTATGCCGCTTGGTAATATGCCAGTGGGGACAATTATTCATAATGTTGAGATGAAACCGGGGAAAGGTGGTCAGATCGCACGTTCAGCAGGAACCTATGCGCAGCTTGTTGGGCGAGATCAAGGAATGGCTATTCTTCGTCTTAATTCTGGAGAGCAGCGTTTGGTATCTAGCAGTTGCTTTGCAACCGTTGGTGCTGTTTCTAATCCTGATCATGGGAATATTAATGATGGCAAGGCAGGTCGGTCACGTTGGCGTGGTAAACGTCCTCATGTTCGTGGTGTTGCTATGAACCCCGTTGATCATCCACATGGTGGTGGTGAAGGACGTACATCAGGGGGGCGTCATCCGGTGTCTCCTTGGGGTAAGCCTACAAAGGGTAAGCGTACGCGCTCCAATAAGTCCACCGATAAGTTTATTATGCGTACGCGTCATCAGCGTAAGAAATGAGAAAGGTAGTCTGAAGTGGTTCGTTCAGTTTGGAAAGGTCCGTTTGTTGACGGCTATCTTCTTGGAAAAGCAGAAAAGGTTCGTGCGAGTGGACGTAATGAAGTTATTAAAATATGGAGTCGTCGCTCTACTATTTTACCACAATTTGTTGGTTTAACTTTTGGTGTTTACAACGGCAATAAGCATATTCCTGTTTCTGTTTCTGAAGAGATGGTTGGGCATAAGTTTGGTGAATTCGCTCCCACCCGGACTTATTATGGGCATGGTGCAGATAAGAAAGCGAAGAGGAAATAGGTGATGGGAAAAGTTAAGGTTCCACGCCAGCTTAAAGAAAATGAAGCAAAAGCTGTTACTCGGACAATTCGTGTTAGTCCGCAAAAGCTTAATTTGGTTGCTGCGATGATTCGTGGTAAAAGAGTTAATGTAGCACTGGCTGATTTGACATTTTCACGTAAACGTATTGCTGGAACTGTGAAAAAAACTCTTGAATCAGCGATTGCAAATGCAGAAAATAACCATGATCTTGATATTGATTCGCTCATTGTTGCGGAAGCTTATGTCGGTAAGTCGATAGTGATGAAGCGTTTTCATGTTCGCGGTCGGGGGCGTGCTAGTCGGATTGAACGTCCGTTTTCGCATCTTACTATTATTGTTCGTGAAGTTACCGAGAAAGTGGAGGCCGCATAATGGGTCAGAAGATCAATCCAATAGGACTTCGTCTTGGAGTTAATCGGACTTGGGATTCCCGTTGGTATGCTGATAGTGGTGAATATGGTCGTCTTCTCCATGAGGATTTGAAGATCCGTTTATATGTGTTGGAAGAGTTGAAGCAAGCCGCTATTTCTAAGGTTGTTATTGAGCGTCCCCATAAGAAGTGTCGTGTAACGATTCATTCGGCTCGTCCTGGGCTCATTATTGGTAAAAAAGGTGCTGATATCGAGAAGCTTCGTCGTAAGCTTTCAGAGATGACAAATGCTGAGACTTCATTAAATATTGTGGAGATTCGTAAACCGGAAACTGATGCTACAATTATTGCGCAATCTATTGCTCAGCAGTTAGAACGCCGTGTTGCTTTTCGGCGCGCAATGAAACGTGCGGTTCAATCAGCTATGCGTCTTGGAGCAGAAGGGATTCGTATCAATTGTTCGGGTCGCCTTGGTGGTGCTGAAATTGCTCGTATGGAATGGTATCGTGAAGGGCGTGTTCCACTTCACACCTTGCGTTCTGATGTTGATTACGGTACAGCAGAAGCTAAGACTGCTTATGGTATTTGTGGTGTTAAAGTTTGGGTCTTTAAAGGTGAAATTCTTGAGCATGATCCAATGGCTTCGGAGCGTCGTGCTGCGGAAGCTGATCACTCTGGTTCTTCATCGAATCGTCGCCGCGAGAATGCTTAGTTTTTGTGATTGAACTAGAATTTGGAGTAGAGAACAATGTTGCAGCCAAAGCGCACAAAGTTCCGTAAACAGTTCAAAGGCCGTATTCACGGTGTTTCGAAGGGTGGTACGGATTTGAATTTCGGTGCTTACGGTCTGAAGGCGGTTGAGCCAGAGCGGATTACTGCGCGCCAAATTGAAGCGGCGCGTCGTGCGATTACACGTTATATGAAGCGTTCTGGTCGTGTGTGGATTCGTATTTTTCCGGATCTTCCAGTTACGTCTAAGCCTACAGAAGTTCGTATGGGTAAGGGTAAGGGAAGTGTAGATTATTGGGCTGTGCGTGTTGCGCCTGGGCGTGTCATGTTTGAGCTTGATGGGATTCCTGAAGATGTGGCACGTGAAGCACTAAGACTTGGTGCTGCAAAGTTGCCTATTAAAACGCGTTTCATCCAGCGTATTGCTGAATAAAGAGGTTAAGCGATGAGAGCCACAGAACTACGGGCGCAAACGCTCGACCAAATGAAAGACGAATTGGCTAAGTTAAAGAAAGAGCAGTTTAATTTGCGCTTTCAAAAAGCAACAGGTCAATTGGAAAAGACTGCACGCGTTAGACAGGTTCGCCGTAATATTGCGCGTGTTAAGACTTTTCTTCGTCAGAAGATAAACGAAAGTAAGGTTTAAGGAAATCAGAGATGCCTAAACGCATTTTGCAGGGTGTTGTCGTTAGTGACAAAAGTGATAAGACTGTGGTTGTGAAAGTGGAGCGTCGTTATTCTCATCCACTTCTCAAAAAGACCGTTCGGCAGTCTAAAAAATATAAGGCGCATGACGAGGACAACCAGTTTAAGATTGGGGATCAAATTTCTATTCAGGAATCTAGACCAATTTCGAAAGATAAACGTTGGATTGTTGTTAAAGGGAATGTAGCGTAGTGAGTTGAGTTCATTGTTTTAAAGTTTAACAGTGGTTTGGTTTCCATTGGTGGATTTAAGGCAATAACTTTATCGTTATTTGGCAGGCAAATCCGGATGTGTTAAAACACGACCGGATATAAATGTTAAGAGAAGGTGGCCAGTCATGATTCAGATGCAAACAAACCTCGACGTTGCCGATAATTCCGGTGCTCGTCGTGTCATGTGCATCAAGGTGTTAGGCGGTTCAAAGCGGAAATATGCTTCGGTCGGTGACATTATTGTTGTTTCGGTCAAGGATGCTATTCCTCGTGGCCGTGTTAAAAAAGGTGATGTGATGAAAGCTGTGGTGGTTCGCACTGCTAAGGATATTCGTCGCGCAGACGGTAGCGTCATTCGTTTTGACAGTAATGCTGCTGTTTTAGTGGATAATAAAAAAGAGCCGATCGGTACACGTATCTTTGGACCAGTTCCCCGCGAACTTCGTGGTAGGAATCATATGAAGATCATCTCGCTCGCTCCTGAAGTGTTATAAGGAGTGAATATTATGCAGAAGATTCGAAAAGGTGATAAAGTTGTTGTTTTATCCGGTAAGGATAAAGGATGTAGTGGTGAAGTCATTAAGGTGAATCCTAAGGAGAATAAAGCTTTTGTTCGTGGTGTTAATATGATTAAACGTCACCAACGACAGACACAAAAGCAAGAGGCAGGAATTATTTCTAAAGAAGCTCCGATTCATCTATCTAATTTGGCAATTGCTGATCCTAAGGATGGTAAGCCTACACGTGTAGGTTTTCGTATGAATGCAGATGGTAATAAGGTTCGTTTTGCCAAGCGTTCGGGAGAGTTGATTAATGGCTGAAGAAAAACAAACACCGCGCATGAAGGCTCATTATTTTGAAGTGGTTCGTAAAGCGCTTCAAGAGAAGTTTCATTACAAAAATGCGATGCAAATTCCGCGGGTTGATAAAATTGTAATTAATATGGGGATTGGTGAGGCTACTGCTGATTCCAAGAAACCATCTCTTGCTGCTGAGGATTTAGGGCTCATAACGGGTCAAAAGGCTGTTGTTACTCGTGCGCGTAATTCTATTGCGACCTTTAAGGTTCGTGAAGGTATGCCACTTGGGGCTAAAGTTACATTGCGTAAAGATCGTATGTTTGAGTTTTTAGATCGTCTTGTTACGATTGCGCTTCCGCGAGTTCGTGACTTTCGTGGTTTAAATCCAAAAAGCTTTGATGGACGTGGTAATTTTGCTATGGGTATTAAAGAGCACATTGTGTTTCCAGAAATCAACTATGATAAAGTTGATCAAATTTGGGGTATGGATATTATCGTTTGTACGACAGCGAAAACGGACGATGAGGCGCGTGAATTGCTGCGTGCTTTTAATTTTCCTTTTCGTTCGTAACGGCAAATGTAGCGAGGTAAGATTATGGCCAAAGTAAGTGCCGTTGAGAAAAATAAACGTCGTGAGGTGATGGTAAAGCGTTATGCTGCACGTCGTGCGCGTTTGAAAGCAATTGTTATGGATCAGAAGATTTCTCTTGAAGAGCGTTTTAAGGCTTCTGTTCAATTGGCAGGATTGCCACGTAATTCTGCAAAAGTTCGTGTTCGTAATCGCTGTGAGGTTTCAGGGCGTCCGCGAGCTTATTATCGTAAATTAAAAATGTCGCGGATTGCATTGCGAGAACTTGGTTCTATCGGGCAGATTCCTGGCATTGTTAAATCTAGTTGGTGAGAGGAGATTATTGAATGTCTATGTCGGATCCTCTTGGTGATATGTTAACGCGCATTCGTAATGCACTTGGTCGTAAAAAGGGCAAAGTTGTTACGCCTGCTTCCAAGCTTCGTGCACGTGTTCTCGATGTTCTTCAGTCGGAAGGCTATATTCGCGGATATAATCAGATCGACTCAAGTGATGGAAAATCTGAAATTGAGATCGAATTGAAATATTTTGAAGGCTTAGCGGCCATTCGTGAGATTTCACGTGTTTCAAAACCTGGTCGTCGTGTATATGTTTCTGCTAAGTCGCTTCCTCAAGTGGCAAATGGTCTTGGTATTTCTATTTTATCAACTCCTAAGGGGGTGATGGCTGATCATGAGGCACGTGAACAGAATGTCGGTGGAGAGCTCCTTTGTCGTGTTTTCTAAGTTATGTCCAAGAAAACAGAAAAAAAGTAGGTTAGAACAATGTCTCGTATTGGAAAAAAGCCCATTTCAGTTCCTTCTGGAGTTACCGCAACTGTTGAAGGTCAGCTAGTTAAAGCAAAAGGTCCGAAAGGTGAACTGAGTTACGTCGTGAATGATGAAGTCTTAGTGAAACTTGAGGATAATGTTATATCGGTTTCCCCACGGGATCAGTCAAAGGATGCGCGTTCTAAATGGGGGATGTCGCGTTCAATGATCGAGAATATTTTTTGTGGTGTGAAAGACGGTTTTGAAAAGAGATTGGAAATCAATGGTGTTGGTTATCGTGCTGCTTTGCAGGGTAAGGATGTTCAATTATCATTAGGCTTTTCACATGATGTGGTTTATAAAGTACCGTCGGGTGTTACTGTAACGGTTCCTAAGCCTACAGAAATTGTTATTTCTGGAATTGATAAACAGCAAGTTGGGCAAGTTGCAGCGGAAATTCGTGAGTATCGTAGACCTGAGCCTTATAAAGGTAAAGGTGTTAAGCATGCAGATGAGCGTATATTCCGTAAAGAAGGTAAAAAGAAGTAAGGATTTTGTATTATGGCGTCATCTAAGGATATTATCCAGCGTCGTGCGCAGCGTGTTCGTCGTAGAATAAAAATGGTTTCTAGCGATCGTCCACGGCTTAGTGTTTACCGTTCAAATCAGAATATCTATGTTCAAATTATCGACGATTTGCGTGGGTGCACACTTGTTTCGGCTTCTACCCTTGATAATGATTTAAAGAAATCATTGAAAAGTGGTGCTGATAAAGAAGCAGCTTTTGCTGTTGGTAAGTTAATTGCTGAACGAGCAAAGAAAGCTGGTGTTCATGAGGTGGTTTTTGATCGTGGGTCCTATGTTTACCATGGTAGAGTAAAAGCTTTGGCTGAGGCAGCACGTGAGGGTGGTTTGAGCTTTTGAGGTGTTTTGTTTGAAGGTTATGGTGAGAAAGTTTTAGGGTGTTTCGTGTGAGTTCCTCTCGTTTTGTGATGGAACTTTGTTAACGTGCTTCCGGAAAAGAAAAAGGAATGAGGAATGGCACAGAAAGAACGTGGTGAGCGCGATGAACGTGAGAATGAATTTGTCGATAGACTTGTTCATATCAATCGTGTCGCTAAAGTTGTAAAGGGTGGTCGGCGTTTTGGTTTTGCTGCTCTTGTTGTTGTTGGAGATCAGAAAGGGCGTGTAGGCTTTGGTCATGGTAAGGCACGTGAAGTGCCAGAAGCCGTTCGTAAAGCTACAGAAGCTGCAAAGCGGGGAATGATTTATGTCCCGCTTCGCTCTGGGCGTACATTGCATCATGATCTTGAAGGTCGTCATGGGGCTGGTCGTGTTTTATTACGTTCTGCTTCTGCTGGTACCGGTATTATTGCTGGTGGGCCGATGCGTGCGATTTTTGAAACTCTTGGTATGCAGGATGTTGTGGCAAAGTCACTGGGTTCATCTAATCCTTATAACATGGTTCGTGCAACGTTTGATGCGTTAAAACGTCAGATGCATCCTAGGGATATTGCAGCTCAACGTGGTATAAAATATTCAACTTTGCAAGCGCGTCGTCGGCATTTAGTTGATGCAGAAGGATAGTTTTCTGAGATTGTCAGAAGAGGAATTAGGAAATGGTTCAGAAAAAATCTCAGAGTGGTAAAACTGTGACGGTAGAACAAATTGGAAGTCCAATTCGGAATTCACAGATTCAGCGTGCAACCTTGAAAGGGCTTGGATTAAATAAAATGCGGCGTCGTCGTGTTTTAGAAGATACGCTTTGTGTACGGGGTATGATCGCTAAGGTTCGCCATCTTGTTCGTATTGTAGATGAAGGTTAATGGTTGCGGGAGTATGAAATATGAAACTCAATGAACTACGTGATCGTGAAGGCGCAACAAGAAATCATAAACGTGTTGGGCGTGGTATTGGTTCTGGTATTGGTAAAACTGGTGGTCGTGGTGTGAAAGGACAAAGATCACGTTCTGGTGTTTCGCTTAATGGTTTTGAAGGTGGGCAAATGCCTATTTATCGCCGTTTACCAAAGCGTGGATTTAGGAATTTTTTTTCCAAAACTTATAATGAAGTTTCGCTGGGGCGTATTCAGTTAGCGGTTGATGCGGGTAAGTTGAATACTGAAAAGCCTATTGATATTATTGCTCTGAGAGAGGCTGGTATTATTCGTCGTGTGAAGGATGGAGTGCGTCTTCTTTCTGGTGGTGAGTTAAAAGCTAAGATTGTCGTTCACGTTTCTGGTGCTTCTAAAGCGGCTTGTGTTAAAGTTGAAAAAGTAGGTGGTCAGGTTGTTTTTCCTGAGCCTGTCCGTTAATTTGGGGATATAAATGATAATTCTAAGGGGGGGATTCATTTAAGGATATCTTCGGTGGAGGGTTATTTAAGTTTTGCATTTATTTGTGCATAACGATATGAGTTTTTAGAGTTATGCTTCTGTGATTTTAAGAACTGGAGTGTGGATGGGAGACTTTTTATGGCATCAGCAGCAGAGCAATTTGCTTCCAATATGAACTTTGGTACTTTTTCACGTGCAACAGAATTGAAAAAACGCATTTGGTTTACTCTATCTGCGCTTCTTATCTATCGCTTTGGTACTTATATCTCTCTTCCTGGTATTAATATTGATGCTTTACGCCAGACATTTGAACATCATGCCTCTGGTGTTTTGGGGTTATTTAATATGTTTGCTGGGGGTGCTGTTGGGCGTATGGCAATTTTTGCCTTAGGAATTATGCCTTATATATCGGCGTCAATTATTGTGCAATTGCTTACCTCAGTTATTCCTTCTTTGGAGACTCTTAAAAAAGAGGGTGAAGTAGGTCGTAAGGTTATTAATCAATATACTCGATACGTAACAGTTATATTGGCGATTCTACAAGCGTTTGGTATCGCAGTTGCACTTGAAACTGGCATAGGGACAGGGTTGCAGATTGTTGTAGAGCCTGGGCTTATGTTCCGTATTTCTTCCGTTATTACCCTTGTTGGTGGGACGATGTTTCTCATGTGGCTTGGTGAGCAAATTACATCACGTGGTGTGGGTAATGGGGTCTCTCTCATTATTTTTACAGGTATTGTGGCTAATCTCCCTTCCACTTTCGCTCAACTTTTAACTGCGCATAGTCAAGCTGACTTATCAACTTTTTTGTTAATAGGAATCGTACTTATTGCGGTTTCCGTGATAGCTGTTATTGTTTTTATAGAGCGTGCGCAGCGGAGAATTCTTATTCAATATCCAAAACGTCAAGTTGGTAATCAGATTTTTCAAGGAGATATGTCACATCTTCCTTTAAAGTTGAATACTTCTGGTGTTATTCCACCAATTTTCGCTTCGTCTTTGTTGTTATTGCCTGCAACGATCAATAACTTTTCTGACAAAATGCCGCAATGGATGCAGACTATTTCTTATTCTCTTAGTCATGGACAGCCACTTTATATGATTGTTTATGCACTTTTGATGGCGTTTTTTTGCTTTTTTTATACGGCTATTGTGTTTAATCCAAGTGATACGGCAGATCAGTTGAAAAAACATTCTGGTTTTATTCCAGGAATTCGTCCTGGAGAACGTACGGCTGAATACATTGATTATGTTTTAACACGTATTACTGTTGTGGGGGCAATTTATATTATTTTGGTTTGTTTGCTCCCTGAATTTATGATATCCACTCTACAGGTTCCTTTCTATCTTGGGGGAACTTCTTTATTGATTGTTGTTACTGTTACGCTTGATACAGTTGCTCAAATTCAGGGACATCTTATTGCGCATCAATATGAAGGGTTGATTAAAAAGTCAAAACTTCGTGGAGGGAAAAAGAATCGATGAGAGTTATTCTTTTAGGTCCTCCTGGAGCTGGCAAAGGTACACAAGCTAAAATGCTGACTGAAATGTATAGTATCCCTCAGTTATCGACGGGTGATATGTTGCGTGAGGTTATTTCTAAAGAGACAGAAATTGGTAAAAAAGCTAAAGCTATCATGAGCTCTGGTGCTTTGGTTTCTGATGACATTGTTAATCAAATTGTCTCAGAGCGAATTGATGAAAGTGATTGTGTAAACGGTTTTGTTTTGGATGGGTACCCACGTACTGTGGGACAGGCAGAAGCGTTGAAACAGATTTTTCAGTCAAAAAATATGCAACTTGATGCTGTTATCGAGCTGCGTGTTGATGAAGATGCGTTGATTGAGCGAATGAAAAGACGCGTTGAAGAAACAATAGCTGCCGGTGGGCTGGTTCGTTCAGATGATAATCCTGTTGCTTTTGCGAAGCGATTAGTAGAGTATCGTGAAAAAACAATTCCTCTCTCGAAATTTTATTTAGAAAAGGGATTGTTGAGAGTGGTTGATGGAATGACGGATATTGCCGAGGTATCACGTATAATTAGAGGTTTTCTGCAATAAGGAGTTTTTTATGAGAAATAAATGAAAAGTGTTGACTTTTTTAGTGAAATCTATCAAAAACAGTTTTAATTTATTTCAAATAAAATAATGGGATTCGGGGTATATTTATGCCGGATCGTTTTTCTATAAGGTACTTCGAGTATTTTATGGTTAATTGTCAACATAATCAAGGAGAGTAGGCGTGGCTCGTATTGCTGGCGTCAATATCCCGACAAATAAGCGTGTCATTGTTGCGCTTCAGTATATCCACGGGATTGGACCAAAAATTGCTCAAGAAATTACTAAAAGGGTTGGTATTCCTGTTGGACGCCGTGTGCATGAGCTTTCGGATGCAGAAGTGTTGCAAATTCGTGAGGCGATAGATCAGGGGTATCAGGTTGAAGGTGATCTTCGTCGTGAGGTCGCCATGAATGTTAAACGTTTGATGGACCTTGCTTGTTACCGTGGTTTGCGTCATCGTCGTTCTTTGCCTGTTCGTGGGCAACGTACACATACAAATGCGCGTACGCGTAAGGGGCCGGCTAAGGCAATTGCTGGTAAGAAAAAGTAAAATTCTTTTTTTTAAGAGTTTAATTTTTTATATTCTGTTTTTTGTTAAGTTTTTTTAACAAGAGCAAGGTGGGTGGAGCTGCTGGTGTTACGGCAGTGAAGAGATCATTGAAAGGAAGACTATGGCCAAGGAAGCCACGCGTGTTCGCCGCCGCGAACGCAAAAATATTTCATCAGGTGTTGTGCATATCAATTCAACATTTAACAATACAATGATTACCATTACGGATGCTCAAGGAAATACAATTGCTTGGTCATCTGCTGGGGCTCAGGGGTTTAAGGGGTCACGAAAATCTACGCCTTTTGCTGCTCAGGTTGCCGCAGAAGATTGTGCTAGAAAAGCTCAAGAGCATGGTATGCGTTCGTTAGAAGTTGAGGTTTGTGGTCCTGGATCAGGTCGTGAATCCGCTTTGCGTGCGTTGCAGTCGGTTGGTTTTGTTATTACTTCCATTCGTGATGTAACACCAATTCCTCATAATGGATGTCGTCCGCGAAAGAGACGGCGTGTTTAATTGGGTGTTGTTTTTTTGTTGTCAGAGGCTTCTCTGATGTTCACATTGGCCGCTACGATTGAATGGTAGCGGAAGTAGAGAACGGGAATGAAAATATGATCCAGAAAAACTGGCAGGAACTGATTAAACCCAATAAGGTTGAGTTTTGTGCGCATGATACTCCGAATGTTTGGAGTTTGGTTGCGGAACCTCTTGAGCGTGGTTTTGGCTTAACGTTGGGGAATGCGCTTCGTCGCGTATTATTATCATCGCTTCGTGGTGCCGCAATTACTGCTGTACAGATCGACGGTGTGTTACACGAATTTTCATCAATTCCAGGTGTTCGTGAAGATGTTACAGATATTATTCTTAACATTAAAGAAATTGCGCTTCGTATGGAGGATGAAGGACCTAAAAGGGTTGTCATTTGTAAAGAGGGTCCTGGTATCGTAAGGGCTGGAGATATTAGCACAATTGGGGATATGGAAATTCTTAATCCGGAGCATGTTATTTGCACTCTTGATGAGGATGCTGAAATTCGTATGGAATTTATCGTCAATACAGGGAAGGGCTATGTTCCATCTGATCGCAATTGTGCTGATGATGGACGAATAGGTCTTATTCCAGTTGACAGTCTTTATTCACCAATTCGTAAAGTCTCTTATAAGGTAGAGAATACACGTGAGGGGCAAGTTCTGGATTATGATAAATTAACACTTACAATTGAAACAAATGGTGCTGTTAATGGGGAGGATGCTGTTGCTTTTGCAGCGCGTATTCTTCAGGATCAATTATCATTGTTTGTTAATTTTGAAGAGCCGCAAAAGGAAACTGTTGAAGAGTCTGATTCAGAGCTTGCTTTTAATCCCGCCCTTCTCAAAAAGGTGGATGAGTTAGAGCTTTCAGTTCGTTCGGCAAATTGTCTTAAGAATGATAATATTGTCTATATTGGTGATCTTATCCAGAAGACGGAAGCTGAAATGCTTCGGACACCGAACTTTGGACGCAAGTCGTTAAATGAAATTAAAGAAGTTTTGGCATGTATGGGGTTGCATCTTGGTATGGAAGTTTCTGCATGGCCGCCTGAAAACATTGATGATCTTGCAAAACGCTATGAAGATCAATATTAGAATTTAAGGAGAAGGTTCATGCGCCATAGTAAGTCAGGCCGTAAGTTGAATCGGACGGCTAGTCACCGTAAAGCGATGTTTGCTAATATGGCGGTTTCGCTGATCGAGCATGAGCAAATTGTGACAACGCTTCCAAAGGCTAAAGAAATTCGTCCTATCGTTGAGAAATTAGTGACGCTTGGTAAGCGTGGAGGTTTGCACGCACGTAGACAAGCAATTTCTGCACTTCGTGATGCGGGGAAAGTTGCGAAGTTGTTTGATACGCTTGCACCACGTTATGCAGCACGTAACGGTGGATATTTGCGCATTATGAAAGCGGGTTTTCGTACCGGCGATAATGCTCCCATGGCTGTTATAGAGTTTGTTGATCGTGATATTGATGCCAAGGGGGCTGTAGATCGTATGCGTACAGAGGATACTGTAAATCAAAAAGAAACTTCTTCATAAAGATAGAGTATTTTGTTTTTGTTGAATTTTGGAAAGACCGCCCTTCTAGGCGGTTTTTTTATGAGCATTTGGACGTTAACTTCGTTTAATAGATAAATATGAGAGAAAGTTACAACATATTGAATTGGTTGTTTTTTATAATATTTATGACTTAAATAGTTGTTTTTCTTTTTCATTATAAATATTAATAAAGAAATCTCGAGTTTAGAAAGGATGAGAAAGTGTCTTATCCTCTTAATATTTAAAGAGTGAATTATTTTTTAGGAGTGAATAATGAGATATTCTCTTTTAGCGTGGCTTTTTTTTGCTATTATAACACAATTATCATTTCATTGTGCTTATGCTCAAATTCCACAAACACAAAAAGAAATTACACTTTCATTTGCTCCTTTAGTGAAAAGAACTATTCCATCTGTTGTCAATATTTATGCAGCTCGACAAATCAGAGCACGTTCACCTTTTGCGGGTGATCCATTTTTTGAGCAGTTTTTTAGTCGTTTTCAAAATAATCTGCCTGTGCGCAAGCAATCTTCGTTAGGGTCTGGAGTGATTGTTGATGCACGTGGTTTGATCGTTACGAATTACCATGTCATTAAGGATGCAAGCGAAATTAAAGTTGCTCTTTCTGATGGACGGGAATTTGAAAGTAAGGTTATGTTAAAAGATGAAGCAACGGATATTGCGGTGCTTGAAATTAATGCAAAGGATGCACAATTTCCTGTTCTTTCTTTGGGAGATTCTGATGCAGTTGAAGTTGGCGATCTTGTTTTAGCAATTGGTAATCCTTTTGGTGTTGGTCAGACGGTTACAAGTGGTATTGTTTCAGCGCAAGCACGTACGCGTGTTGGTATTTCTGATTTTGACTTTTTTATTCAAACGGATGCTGCCATTAATCCAGGGAATTCTGGTGGAGCGTTGATTGATATGAAAGGACAGTTAATTGGAATTAATACAGCTATTTATTCGCGTTCAGGTGGTTCTGTGGGGATTGGTTTTGCTATTCCAGCAAATCTTGTAAAAGTGATGCTTGAAACTGTTAAACGTGGCGGAAAGTATTTTGTTCCTCCTTATATTGGTGCATCTTTTCAAAATGTTACAGCTGATATTGCTGGTGGTTTAGGTTTAGAACGTCCCTATGGTGCTCTTGTTATCGAAGTTTTCAAAGATAGTCCTGCTGCAAAAGCTGGTTTGAAAGTCGGTGATGTTATTTTGAATGTGCAAGGGATGCGCGTTGAAAGTCCAGATGCTCTTGGATATCGTTTGATGACATCTGGTATTGGGCATAGCCTTGGTTTAGAATATTTGCGAAGTGGAAAAGTCTTAAAGACACAAATAACTGTTTCATCAATACCGGAAACGGCATTTTCAAAATCTGAAAAAATTACAGGAGATAGTCCTCTTTCGGGTGCTGAAGTCTTAGATTTAACACCGCAAAATAGTCGACATTTTCGTGTTCCTCTCTCTGCAAAAGGTGTTGTGATTACCAATCTTGATGAGGCGAGTAATGCTGCTGGAATTTTTCGTCCAGGAGATATCTTACGTACTGTTAATGGCTATAAAATTCAAACGGTTAGTCAGTTGAAAAAGATTCTTATGCAAAGTCACGCCAATATGTGGCAATTGGAATATGAACGTGATGGTATGTATATTCGCCAATTTATTCGCTGAGGTTTTTTTTGAATAAAGATTTTTTTACTTCATCTTCTCATCTCCAGGTTCATAAAAATCGGCCGCTTGCAGAAAAAATGCGTCCTCGTTCTCTTAATGATGTCGTAGGACAAAATCATTTACTTGGAGAGAAGGGAGTACTGTCACGCATGTTGGCAGCCGGTTCCATGAGTTCGATGATTTTTTGGGGACCTCCAGGAACTGGGAAGACAACGGTTGCACGCTTGTTGGCACTTGAAACAAATTTCGTTTTTGAGCAAGTTTCTGCTATTTTTACTGGAGTTTCAGAGCTTAAGAAAATTTTTGAAGTTGCACAGACGCGTTTTATGTCCGGATGTCAAACACTTCTTTTTGTTGATGAGATTCATCGGTTTAATCGTGCGCAGCAGGATAGTTTTCTTCCTGTTATGGAAGATGGTACTGTCATTCTTATAGGGGCAACCACACAGAATCCTTCCTTTGAACTTAATGCTGCTCTTCTTTCCCGTGCTCGTGTTTTGACATTTCTTGCACATGATCATGAAGCTTTGGGCATGCTTTTAAAACGTGCTGAAGAGGTGGAAGGAAAGATTCTTCCTGTGAGCGATGATGCTAGGGATATTTTGATAAGGATGTCTGATGGTGATGCACGATCAGTGTTAACATTGGCAGAGGAGATTTGGTCTGTTGCACGAGAGGGGGAGATATTTGATGCTATCGCTTTGCAAGAAGTTATTCAGCGTCGTGCACCGATTTATGATAAAGGGCAGGAGGGACATTATAATCTCATTTCAGCATTGCATAAATCTGTTCGGGGATCTGATCCTGACGCTGCGCTTTATTATTTAGCACGTATGTTTGATGCCGGTGAAGATCCTCTCTATATTGGGCGCAGATTGGTGCGTATGGCTGTTGAAGATGTTGGTTTGGCAGATCCACAGGCTCTTGTCATTTGTAATGCAGCAAAAGATGCTTATGATTATCTAGGCTCGCCAGAGGGAGAATTAGCTTTAGCGCAAGCATGTCTTTATGTTGCAACTGCACCAAAATCAAATGCAACATACCTCGCCTATAAAGCAGCTATGCAGTGTGCTCGCCAAAATGGTTCTTTGCCTCCTCCTAAACATATCCTAAATGCGCCTACAAAATTTATGAAAGAAGAAGGATATGGGCGTGATTATCGTTATGACCATGATGAACCAGATGCGTTTTCAGGACAGGAATATTTTCCTGAAAAACTTGGGCGGCAGAGCTATTATCAACCCGTTGAGCGTGGTTTTGAGCGTGAGATTGCTAAGCGTCTTGAATGGTGGAAGAAATTGCGCCAAAAACGAGCCGATCAAAAATGAAATTTCCATTGAGATAAGGTCTTTATGACAACAGAGCTTATTTTACATCCGTGATGTGATGGTCATTCTATTAACAGTTTAGGTTATGCTTTAAACAGGTATCATTTTTTCGAAAGAGAGTAAAAAACTTTCTTTTTTTGTATAAAAATTTATATACGCTTAAAACTTAAGTTTAAGAAATATTTTATCTCGCTTTCATTCATGAGCTGCTTTGTATAAGAAGCATGAGAGTGGCTGTGTATAACGCACTGTCTTTAATTTTTTTTCTTTTTTCGCAGAGAAGATATAAATCTACTGAGTTTTGCTCCTTTATGGGAGGTATTTTATTGGAGAGTATTTTGTGTCATAAGATTAAGGAATGGCAAATTCTTTTAGTGTTGGTCATGGGATGTTGTCGACACAATGTGGGGAGTGGAATGAAATAGTCTGTGAACATCTAAACTCAAGACTTTAGTTAAGTTAAAATAACAGTGTACACTTTGTGTTTGGTTATTATGAATCGTCAAGGATATAATCGTGGATAAAACAAAAGCTCTCGATGCTGCTCTCGCTCAAATTGAACGTTCTTTCGGTAAAGGCTCCATTATGCGTCTTGGGCAAAAGGAGCAGGTTGTTGAAATTGAAACAATCCCAACGGGATCTTTGTCCTTGGATATTGCTTTAGGGGTTGGTGGATTACCGAAAGGGCGTATTGTTGAGATTTATGGACCAGAAAGTTCTGGAAAAACAACATTAGCTCTTCATGCAATTGCTGAAGCACAGAAAATTGGTGGAATTTGTGCTTTTATTGATGCGGAGCACGCTCTTGATCCTATTTATGCACGCAAGCTTGGTGTTGATTTAGAAAACTTATTTATTTCTCAGCCAGATACGGGTGAACAGGCGTTGGAAATTACAGAAACATTGGTACGTTCTGGTGCTGTTGATGTGCTTGTTGTTGATTCTGTAGCAGCTTTAACACCACGTGCAGAAATTGATGGTGAAATGGGTGATGCTTTACCTGGATTGCAAGCTCGCTTGATGAGTAAAGCTTTGCGGAAACTTACAGCGTCCATTTTCCGCTCTAACTGTATGGTGATCTTTATTAATCAAATTCGCATGAAAATTGGTGTGATGTTTGGTTCTCCTGAAACAACAACAGGTGGAAATGCCTTAAAGTTTTATGCCTCTGTTCGTTTAGATATTCGCCGTATTGGCTCCATTAAAGATAGAGATATGATTGTTGGCAATCAGACCCGTGTTAAAGTGGTCAAAAATAAATTGGCACCTCCATTCAAACAAGTTGAGTTTGATATTATTTATGGTGAAGGTATTTCTAAATTAGGTGAGTTGATTGATTTGGGAGTTAAAGTTGGTATTGTGGAAAAATCTGGATCTTGGTTCTCTTATAATTCTCAGCGTTTAGGACAGGGGAGAGAAAATGCGAAGCAGTTTTTACGTGAGAACGCGGAAATCGCTGCAGAAATCGAGACAGCTTTGCGTCAAAATGCTGGTTTGATTGCCATTGAATTGCTAGAAAATGCAGGGGCAGATACAACAGAAAGCGATGAAGTCATTTGATGGGACGTTTTTTTAGTGTCATTGCTTCATTTTAAATTTTTCTATTTTTATTTGTTCAAGTTTTTAACTATAAGATCGTTTATTTCTCATTTTTTAAGCAAATATTCCACTCTTTGATTAAATTGACTCCAAGCTTGGCAAAGAGGATATTTAATAAGGGTGGTTTTTGCTTTTAGTATTTTGTGCTGTATTTTGCAGGTGTTGATATGAATAGCGTTAAGAACATACGATCAACTTTCTTAGATTATTTTCGTCTTCATGGGCATGTGGTTCTTTCTTCTAGCCCACTTGTTCC
Organism: Bartonella sp. MM73XJBT; assembly: GCF_028618465.1. NCBI lineage: Bacteria > Pseudomonadati > Pseudomonadota > Alphaproteobacteria > Hyphomicrobiales > Bartonellaceae > Bartonella > Bartonella sp. MM73XJBT. The sequence goes on from NZ_JAQISY010000014.1 coordinate 19,365, forward strand.
ACGGAATGATCCCACACTTATGTTTACAAATGCAGGAATGGTACAGTTTAAGAATGTTTTTACTGGACTTGAACAGCGTTCTTATAAAAAAGCAGCAACGGCGCAAAAATGTGTTCGTGCGGGTGGAAAGCATAATGATCTTGATAATGTTGGCTATACAGCACGCCATCATACATTTTTTGAGATGCTGGGCAATTTTTCTTTTGGTGATTATTTCAAAGAAGAGGCCATTTTTTTATCATGGAATCTTTTAACAAAAGAATTTTGTCTTCCCAAAGATAAATTGTTGGTGACGGTTTATCAGAGTGATGATGTTGCGACACAGTTATGGCGTAAAATCTCCGGTCTTCCAGACAAAAAAATTATCCGTATTGCAACGGCAGATAATTTTTGGTCGATGGGCGAAACTGGTCCCTGTGGTCCTTGTTCAGAGATTTTTTATGATCATGGTGATGAAATTTGGGGAGGTCCTCCTGGAAGTGTAAATGAAGAGGGCGATCGCTTTATTGAAATTTGGAATCTTGTCTTTATGCAATATGAACAGCTTGACAAGGAACAGCGTATTGAATTGCCTCATCCTTCTATTGATACAGGTATGGGATTAGAACGTATCGCTGCTGTTTTACAGGGGGTGCATGATAATTATGATATTGATCTTTTTCGTGCGTTGATTGCTGCATCAGTGGAAATTACAGGAGTTGAGGCAACTGCTGATTTTATGGTGAGCCACCGTGTCATTGCGGATCATCTGCGTTCAACGGCATTTTTGATTGCCGATGGTGTTCTTCCTTCCAATGAGGGAAGGGGATATGTTTTACGGCGTATTATGCGTCGTGCTATGCGTCATGCTCATCTTCTTGGTGCTAAAGAGCCCTTAATGTGGCGTCTTTTGCCTGCTTTAATTCGTGAAATGGGACAAGCTTATCCTGAGTTGGTGCGCGCTGAATCTTTGATTTCGGAAACTTTGAAATTAGAAGAAATGCGCTTTCGCAAGACTCTTGAACGAGGACTTGGGTTGTTAAATGAAGCAAGTACTCATCTTAAAGAAGGGGATGATTTAAATGGTGAAGTTGCTTTCAAACTTTATGATACCTATGGTTTTCCACTAGATTTGACGCAAGATGTTCTTCGGCGTCGTGGAATATCTGTTGATGTTGATACCTTTGATAAAGCGATGGAACGCCAGAAAGAGGAAGCGCGTGCCAATTGGTCTGGTTCTGGTGAAGCTCAAACAGAGGCAATTTGGTTTTCTGTTCGTGATCAGGTAGGAGCGACAGAATTTTTGGGTTATGAAACAGAAAAAGCCAAAGGTATTCTTACGGCTCTTGTGCGTGATGGTAAGATTGTTTATGATATTTCTTCAGGACAGAAGGCTATTCTTGTTGTGAATCAGACACCTTTTTATGGTGAATCTGGTGGGCAGATCGGTGATAGTGGTATCATTGCTGGTGAGAACTTTGTTTTTGAAGTGCATGATACACAGAAAAAGGCTGATGGGGTTGTTATCCATATTGGAGAGGTTCAAACTGGTCAGGCGGTGCTGTCTGATTGTGTAGATTTAACCGTTGATGGTGTTCGGCGTAAGAAAATCCGCGCTAACCATTCTGCTACTCATTTATTGCACGAAGCTTTACGTCAAGTATTGGGATCTCATGTGACCCAGAAGGGCTCTCTTGTCTCGCCGGAGCGGTTGCGTTTTGATTTTTCTCATCCAAAATCTGTTTCTGCAGAAGAATTGAAAAAAATAGAAGATTTAGCAAATGACATTGTTTTGCAAAATAGCGAGGTAACAACCCGCCTCATGCTGATGGATGATGCAATTTCTGAAGGAGCAATGGCTCTGTTTGGTGAGAAATATGGTGATGAAGTGCGTGTTGTTGCTATGGGAAACCAGTTGGAGCAGGGAGAATTAAAAAAGAATTGGTCCATTGAACTTTGTGGAGGGACACATGTGGAGAGAACGGGGGATATTGGTGTAATTCATATTGTTTCTGAGAGTTCTGTAGCTGCTGGAGTGCGTCGTATTGAAGCTTTAACAGGTACAACAGCGCGTCTTTATCTTAGCCACCAAGATGCGCGTCTCCATGAAATAGCGGATCTTTTAAAAACTTCTGCTACGGGTGTGGAAGAGCGGATTCAAATCTTGCTTGAAGATCGACGTAAACTTGAAAAAGAGTTGAATGATGTGCGCAAAAAAATGCTTTTGAATGATGGGAAGATACAAGGTGGTCAAGAAGATATTACCGTCATCAATGGTATTTCTTTTATGGGACGTGTTGTGAATAATATTTCACCACGGGATCTTAAGGCGTTCGTCGATGCTGGTAAAAAACAGATTGGATCAGGGGTTGTTGCTTTTATTGCTGTTTCAGAGGATGGCAAGGGAAGTGCTGTTGTTGGCGTTACGGATGACTTGACGGATAAGTTGAATGCTGTTGATTTGGTGCGTGTTCTTTCAGCTGTTCTTGGTGGTAAAGGTGGTGGTGGACGTCCTGATATGGCGCAAGCTGGCGGTTCTGAGGGAAGCAAGGCTGATGAGGCACTTGCGGCATTAAAAGCTGCGTTGGAAGCATAACTTCTTCTCTGTGTTGTTTTGTGTTGCAATCTCTGAAACGGGTAAACAGCCTAGTTTTGGCAGAATGTGTAGTTTTAAAGGTGAAAACCAGTTCCCATCTTTACCATCATTTTTTAATACAGCTTTACGGCTTTCAAAAGCATCTAGTGCAATATCATTTTAATAATGAGGATTACGCATTGCTTCATGCTTTTGTTTGTTGCGTTCTTTAATGGGGTCACGCCCTTCACGTAAAACAGAGCGCCACCCAGTTGCCAATTCACGAGCTTGTTTTAAAGAAACATCTCGCAACGCTCTCAAGCCCATTTCACGGCGCTGACCATGAATAGTATAACGATAAAGTCATTGAGCACCACCATTATATTTGCCAGCTCCCAATGTTGCGACAGCCCTTGCATTAAAACGATTCATTAAGAGGCATTTTTAGTCCTTTCTTATATAGTTTTACCCACACGCTAGCCCCGCTTGTGGTGTGCAAGCAGATGATTTTGATTGATGCAACATAAACAGATTTGAAATGAGAGAATCTTATGTTATTCGGGGTTCTCATTCAATATGAATAACGCTAAATTATCATTATAAATCAATATGTTGTAATCTGTTAGAAGGATTTTGTGTTTTCGATACTCTTCTTCTTTAAAGTTGGAGAGGTTATTTTATGATGCCATAGCTTCGGGCAAGGGAAAAGGGTTTTCATTCTTTTCTTCTGTTTCTGGTTGATTGATTGACAAACCACTGGCTTTTAAGAGTTTATAGAAGCGGCCGCCTTTATCAATCAATTCTTGAAAACTTCCTTTTTCAATTAAATGCCCTTGTTCTAGAAAAAGCACAACATCCGCATTGCGTATTGTTGAAAGACGGTGGGCTATAATAAAAGTGGTGCGATTGTGGCTTATGCAATCAAGAGCATCCTTTACGCGCGCTTCCGTTTCAACATCAAGAGCACTGGTTGCTTCGTCTAGTATGAGAATGGGAGCATTTTTTAAAACAGCGCGTGCAATTGCTAAACGTTGTTTTTCGCCACCTGATAATTGAGAACCTTGCTCACCAACCATTGTGTTGTAACAATCCGCTTTTTTGAGAATAAAATCATGGGCAGCTGCTATTTTTGCTGCTTCATACAGTTCCTCATCTGTTGCAGTTTCTTTTCCTATCGAGATATTGTCGTGAATAGTACGGTTGAAAAGACCGGCATCTTGAAATACTGTTGCTAGAGATTTTCGTAAGGATTCACGATTAACAGAGCGTATATTTATTCCATCAATGGAGATATGCCCAAATGTAGGCTCATATATCCGTTGCAAGAGATTCATTAATGTTGTCTTACCAGCACCTGTTGGTCCTACAATCGCAACGGTTTGTCCTTTTTTAATTTTAAAAGAAATATTAAAAACACCTTGAGAAGAGTTGGGGAATTTATAGGTTACCTGATGAAATTGTATCGCACCCTTAACATTTTGCAGAGAGGGGAGATTTTCAGGCTCTTTGCTGTGAAAGGTTGAGTCTTCCATTGCAAAAAAATCCTGTAGTTTTGCTTGTGAGGATACGGTTAAATTAATAAAACCGCTCATTTGATCAAGACGGCTAATCATTAATTGTGCGAATCCGACAAAAGCAACAACTTCACCTACACGTAATTGACCTGTTGTGACAAACAAAGCTCCAAGCAAAAGGACACAAACTATTGAAATGGTTGAAGCCATTCGATTTAAGCCACTGGCAAGAGCCCACCAATTGAGAACAGGATTTTGCACTTTAAGCAGATCGCTTGTATGCTGATGCAATATGGAAGTTTCTTCCTTTATTCGGTTATAGCTTTGTACAATGGAAACGTTAGAGATTGAATCCGTGACATGTTGAAAAAGGTTATGATGATAATATTCTACCGCGGCTTGCCCATCTTTTGTTTTTCGCATCACTAAACGTGCAATCAATACATAAATGATAGCAAGCACAACCAAGACTGTTGAAAGACGCCAATTCATGTTAAAAGCTATCGGAATAAGAACGAATAATGCAACAAGAGTTGAGAGATGTTGACGCATAAAATCAAGCCATATGGTTGACATGGAGTCTACAGCACGCAAGAGCGTATGAAGAGCGTTAGAGGTTCCACGCTGTTGATGCCAGATCAAAGGCATAGCGATAATACGTTCGAAAGATTCTGTTAAAACAGCTAAACGGCATCTGTGTGCTAAGCGGTCCGCACTTCGTGCAACAAGCACATAAGCAATAATATGAAAAAGACCAAAGCATACCCAAATTGTAAGGGTAAGAGCAATAGCTGATTTTTCTGTGATAGCGTCAATGACGCGTCCAAATAAAATAGGTTCTGCAATGGTGATAAGAGCCAACATAACATTAGCACTACAGATTAAAAAAGATGAATTTTTTTCTCTGTTTAGATAAGTGAGGACACGCACATAGGTTTTGAATAATGACATAGGTGATGATCTCCACTAGCTATCGCAAGCATAAAGCTTATCAATTTTGTAATCGCTAAATCTTGAGCTAATAAAATTTGCACGTGAAGAAAAGGCAATTTTAGATACTTATTGTAATATGGTGTGATAAAGTAGGTTTTATGGGGGTATCAATTTTTGCGTTTATACAAGGCGAGGCGTAGAACAGGCCAATAAAATTATTGGGCAAAATTATTTGGTAAGGGAACTTTCATGGCAGGCATAGAAATAAAAAAGGTTGAAGCAGATGAAAACGGAATGCGCTTGGATCGTTGGTTTAAGGTGCATTATCCAGGACTTGGATTTGGGCATTTACAAAAATTGTTGCGTTCTGGCCAAATACGCATTGATGGTGGGCGTGTGAAAACCGATACGCGCCTTCTCATGGGACAATCTGTTCGTGTGCCGCCTTTGCCCGTTGATAACAAGGAAAGCCTTTCTGTAACGGATAAAACAATTCGGGGACAGGATGATAGAGCTGTGTTGAAAAAAATGTTGCTTTATGAAGATCCAAAGATTTTTGTTTTTAACAAACCTGCTGGTCTAGCCGTACAGGGTGGTTCTGGTTTGACACGTCATGTGGATAGTATGCTTGAGGTATGGCGCAATAAAAAAGGTGAAAAACCGCGGTTGGTTCATCGTCTTGATCGTGAGACGTCAGGTGTGCTTATCGTTGCACGGTCAAGAGGGGCTGCTCAGGCTTTAACGGCTGCTTTCCGAACACGCGAAACGAAAAAAACTTATTGGGCATTGGTTCGTGGTGTGCCTAAAAAAAAGCAAGATAAAATTTCAACATGGATGGTTAAAGATAGTGCTTCTCAAGGGGATAAAATGCGCGTTTGTGAACATGGGGAACCAGATTCTTATCACGCGGTTTCCTATTATCGCGTTTTAGATACGCGAGGGCGTACTCTTTCATGGCTTGAAATGGAACCTTATACGGGGAGAACACATCAGTTGCGTGTCCATGCTGCTCATATGGATCATCCTATTATCGGTGATGCAAAATATTTTTTTTCCGATAGTAATTGGGAGTTGCCAGGGGGAATACAAAATCGCCTTCATCTTCATGCACGCCGGATTCGCATTCCTCATCCTTCAGGGGGGATATTAGATATCGTAGCACCCTTACCACCTCATATGGTACAAAGTTTTAATCTTTTGGCTTTTAATGAGAATGATGGTGATATAGAATAGGTAAAATGAAGGAAGAGTTTTTGTTGTTTGTTTTTTTGAGTTGTGCAGTTTTTTGCAGATTTGATATGACCTCTCTTACTTATTCTGAAGAAAATTCTTGAGAAGTAATCATTATGAAATAATTGGTTTTTAGTACTGAATTTGTCAATATTATTTACGGATTTTTGCCTACAGTTTTGCTTATGTTATCCTATTGTGCCGTAAAATATCGTCGTTTAGGGCGGTGATATAAGGCAAGGAAAACTTTACGTAAGGGGGATATGAGTTGGATATGTGAGACGAATGGATGAGGGCTGCTGTTAAGCAAGAGGATGAAAAGTAAAACGCACTGCTCTCTATTTGCGACAATGCGCGTTTTTCTGCTTTAAAGCTTTGTGAGAAGCATTTTAAAAAGCTGTAATGTAGATACCATTCTTATAAGTGAATAAATTGCAAGGTGATGAATGCATTTTTACTGGCAAATTCAGCGCGTTTAAGCTTTTAAATCAAGATAAATTCTTTTTGAAAATGGTTCTAACAGTTGCGGCTGAAAGTGATAAGACACCATCGTTATCTTGTTTATAAAAGAGATATGAAATATAGTTTTTAATCAGATTAGTGTTGGTAAGATCTTTCTCCTTCTTTAAAGAGAGGAGGGAGGTAGCCTCAAACCTTCATCAAGGGAATCTTGAAAAACCAGTTGATTTTTTGAAAATATCAGAGGTGAAACAATATGCGCGAAATTTTGAATCATTTTGATAGACCATTGAATGAAAATAATTCTGTTCCGAAAATTCAAAATCTTTTATGCCAATCACTACCAAAACGATTTTATAGGGAAGTAAAGGTTTCTTGTGAGGAAGGAGGGTTTTCTCTGTTGTTGGATGGACGTCCAGTTAAAACACCGGCAAAGCGCCATTTCCTTGTACCAACAGAAGTGTTTGCCACATTTGTGGCGAAGGAGTTTGAAAACCAAAAGCAAGTTATTAATCCAGCTCAAATGCCGATGACGCGTCTTGTGAATACTGTGATTGATGGCATTGCTGATGATATGCAGGTTGTTTTTGAAGATTTCTTACGTTTTGTTGCATGTGATATGATCTTTTATCGTGCACAAACACCAAAGGAACTCGTACAGCGGCAATGTGAACAGTGGGATTCTTTATTAGATTGGGCCGAAGAAAAACTTGGTGCCCGTTTTTATATAACAGAAGGGCTTATGCATGTGGAACAATCACGCGAAGCTGTTCAAGCGGTAAGTAATTATCTGCGTAAAGTTGAATCTCCTTATATGCTTGCTGCACTGCATATGATGACAACTTTAACAGGGTCAGCACTTATTGCTCTTGTTGTTGCGGAGAGGAAAATGGATGCAGATCATGCTTGGAATATCGCCCATTTAGATGAAGATTGGATGATAGAACAATGGGGGACTGATGAAGAAGCAATGATGCGCCGCGCTCATAAAAAAATTGAATTTGATGCTGCTGCTACGGTCATCACAACTTGTTTATAAGGAAAAATTTTAATTATACCTCCTTTATAGTATTTTTGTGATTTTCTGAGGATTGACTTTTATTTTTTCAAGACCAGGAAATGCTTCACTGGTGATGTTTAAGATTGCTTCATCATTCCCACGGATAAAATACCACTTGTCATTATCAAAAATGGCAATAAGCTCGGTTTGAATAGAGCATTTTTTTCCAGTATTTGTTATGGTGACAAATTCTACCGGTATAACAAAATAAGGGATACCATTATCAAGTTTGCCTTCACGTTTTTGTTTTTGGTCAATGTGGATACTCTCAATTTTATAATTTTCCGCCAACCGTTCTATTTGGCTTTTCATGATTTGTTGGAATTGTGATTTACTGAATTTTTTCTTAGCAGTGAAGCTGTCGATAATCTGGGGGGGAATAGCGTTTAAGATAGTATTCGCATCGGCATTTTGAATTGCTTTGCTGTAGGCAAATGCTGCTTGTTCAAGGTCTATAAGTTTTTGATTTGTAATTGTAAAAGATTGAGTTGTCGATATCGTAAAGGCAATGCATAAAAGAATGAGAAATAAAGAACGAATTCGTAGCATTAGAAACCTTATTAATTGATTTGAATGGATTCCATTAAATTATAAAGGAAAAGCATATTGGCAAAAAGCCACTTGTGCTTTGTAATGAGAAGAATATCCACAAAAATGGAGATTTTAATCTCCATTTTAAAATTAAAAGGAATGACTGATTATGCTTTAAACAGAATAGTACATATCAAACTCAACAGGATGGGGCGTTGTTTCATAACGTAAAATTTCTTGCATTTTTATTTGAATAAAAGAATTAATTTGATCATCATCAAAAACGTCTCCAGCTTTAAGAAAGTTACGATCTTTATCAAGTGCTTCAAGTGCTTCGCGCAGACTTGCTGAGACTGTAGGGATTTCTTTCAGTTCTTTTAAAGGAAGATCATAAAGATCTTTATCCATGGCTTGCCCAGGATGAATTTTATTTTTTATGCCATCAAGACCAGCCATTAAAAGTGCAGAAAAGGCTAAGTAAGGATTTGCTGCGGGATCTGGGAAACGTATTTCTACGCGTTTTGAATTTGGTGAACGACTCATTGGAATACGGCAAGATGCAGAACGATTGCGTGCGGAATAAGCAAGAAGGACAGGCGCTTCATAACCAGGCACTAGACGCTTATAAGAGTTTGTCGAGGGATTGGTGAAGGCGTTTATTGCTTTTGCGTGCTTAATGATACCACCGATAAAGAACAAGCAAGTTTCTGATAATCCAGCATAATCATTACCAGCAAAGATGGGTTTGCTATCTTTCCAAATGGACATGTGAACATGCATGCCTGAGCCATTGTCACCAAACACTGGTTTTGGCATAAAAGTTGCTGTTTTCCCGTAGCTATTGGCTATTTGGTGCACGACATATTTAAAAATTTGCATCTTGTCAGCTTCGCGAACGAGCGTATCAAAGCGAATACCCAATTCATGCTGTCCGGCTGCTACTTCATGATGATGTTTCTCTACACGGACTCCCATATCTTTGAGTGCCGTGAGCATTTCAGAGCGCATATCTTGGCAGGAATCAATCGGGGGAACGGGAAGATAACCACCCTTCATTCGTGGGCGATGGCCAAGATTGCCCGTTTCATATTCTGTATCATCATTGGATGGTAGTTCACTTGAATCGAGTTGAAACCCTGTATTATAAGGGGTCGTTTTATAGCGTACATCATCAAAGATAAAAAATTCTGCTTCTGGACCTATATTGATTGTATCACCTATGCCTAAATATTTCATATAAGCTTCAGCTCTTTTGGCGATAGAACGAGGATCTCTACGATAAAATTCTTCCGAAACAGGATCGAGTACGTCACAGAATATAGCTAAAGTTGATTGCGCAAAAAAAGGATCAATATGTGCTGTTTCTGGGTCTGGTATCAAAATCATGTCAGATTCATTAATTGTTTTCCACCCAGCGATTGAAGAACCATCAAACATAACGCCATCGCTAAATGCATCTTCATTGATTTCTGAAATATCCATTGTGACATGATGTAATTTTCCTTGCGGATCAGTAAAACGTAAATCGACAAAACGGATCTCGTTGTCTGCAATCTGTTTGATAATATCTGAAGCGGTTGTCATATTGAAATTCCTTATATGAGATTGAGATGGATAAAAGTTTTGTCATTATTTGTCAAAGGGCATCTATACTAGAATCGCTAGTGCCTATATGAACGGCATCATCAATGGAAAAAAACAATATTTTTCCATCTCCTCTATGTTTTGTTGGGGCTGCTTTACGTATTGTATTAACGGTTTGTTTCAGCTTTTCATTGGCAACAACAATTCCAATCTTTATTTTAGGTAGAAAATCAACAACAGATTCAGCATTGTGGTAGAGCTCTGTATGTTCTTTTTTTTTCATGCTGAAATTATCTCCAACTTTATTTGGTTTTTATTAAACTGCTTCACATGTTGCATTGACAACTATCAGATGTCCAACAGATAGCTTGTACATAATTTGTACACAATTTGCACATAAAAAGTTGCAAATTATATTGCTTAAGATGTTTTTTAGAGAGCGTTTTACTTGTAGCATAAAGTTGAAGTGCTCTTATCTTTTCTAAGAAAATATATTTCCAAGGTTTATAAAGAATAAAAATAATACAATGGGAAGATATACCTTTCTTCATTGTGGTACATCTTTATCTTATAATAGATAACCGCTTCAAGGGTTGGCATTCTATAAAGGCCGGCGCAGCAAAATTTCTTTCAGAAATTTTCCCGTATAGGAAGCAGGAACATGAATAATATCTTCAGGATGTCCAACGGCAACGATTTCACCTCCACGATCTCCACCTTCTGGTCCTAGATCTATAATCCAGTCAGCTGTTTTTATAACTTCAAGATTATGTTCAATGACGAGAACTGTATTGCCTTGCTCGACGAGTTCATGTAGCACTTCAAGGAGCTTAGAAATATCATGGAAATGTAGACCTGTTGTTGGTTCATCCAAAATGTAGAGTGTACGTCCTGTTGTTTTGCGTGAAAGTTCTTTAGCAAGTTTTACACGTTGGGCTTCACCACCTGAAAGCGTTGTGGCTTGTTGCCCCACTTTTATATAACCAAGACCTACTTTAATGAGTGTTTTTAGTTTATTATGAATACTAGGAACAGCCTGAAAAAATTCCTCAGCTTTTTCGATTGTCATATCCAAAATATCAGCGATAGACTGCCCTTTAAATTTTACTTCTAGCGTTTCTCGATTATAGCGTTTTCCTTGGCAAACATCGCAAGTAACATAAACATCAGGTAAAAAATGCATTTCAATTTTGATAACACCATCGCCTTGACATGCTTCACAGCGTCCTCCCTTAACATTGAATGAAAAACGCCCTGCTTGATAACCGCGCGCTTTTGATTCTGGAAGTTCGGCAAACCACTCACGAATCGGGGTAAATGCACCCGTATAGGTTGCAGGATTAGAGCGTGGAGTACGCCCAATAGGTGATTGGTTGATATCAATAACCTTATCGAGAAATTCTAAGCCCTCAATTTTGTCATAGATTGCGGGGCTTTGATGAGAGCCCATGATCTGATGCGATGCTGCTTTGAAAAGCGTTTCAATGAGAAATGTTGATTTCCCTCCACCTGAAACACCCGTTATGCATGTGAAGGTGCTAAGAGGGATATCCGTGCTGATATTTTTAAGATTATTTCCACGTGCTCCAATGATTTTAAGTGTTTTTGATTTTGATATTTTGCGTCGTTTGGTAGGGATTCTAACAGCCATTTTCCCTGAAAGATATTGCCCTGTCAGAGAGGATGGATTTTCTATAATTTCTTGTGGTGTACCTTGTGCTATGATTTCCCCACCATGAACACCAGCAGCAGGGCCCATATCAACCACATGGTCTGCTGTGCGAATGGCATCTTCATCATGTTCCACAACAATAACTGTATTGCCAAGATCACGCAGATGGTGCAGCATTGTCAAAAGGCGTTCATTATCGCGTTGGTGTAAACCGATGGATGGTTCGTCTAAAATATAAAGAACCCCTGTAAGACCAGAGCCAATCTGGGAAGCTAACCGAATTCGTTGGCTTTCTCCTCCTGAAAGGGTACCAGAACTTCGAGAGAGGGTGAGATATTCAAGCCCTACATGGTTTAAAAAAGCGAGTCGTTCACGAATTTCTTTTAAAATACGGATTGCAATACTTCGTTGTTTTTCAGTGAGGTATTGGTGGATATTGGAAAACCAATCATCCGCTTTTAGGATCGAAAGTTCTGATATTTGCCCAATATGCATGCCGTGGATTTTGACAGCTAGCGCTTCTGGTTTCAAGCGGTAACCATGACAAGCTGGGCAGGGGGAAGAAGACATATAACGCTCGATTTCTTCACGTGAAAACGCTGAATCGGTTTCTTTCCAGCGCCGCTCCATATTGGGGATGATTCCTTCAAAATATTGAGTCATTTTATGCGAGCTTGAATTATTGCTATAAATAAAGGAGATTTCTTTGCCTTTTGTACCATAAAGGATAGCTTGTTGTGCTTCATCTGAGAGGACACACCATTTGTCGGTAAGTTTAAATCCATAAACTTTTCCTAATGCTTCTAAGGTTTGGTTGTAGTATAGTGAAGATGATTTCGACCAAGGAGCAATTGCTCCATTCTTTAAGGTAAGATTTTTGTTTGGTACAATTTTTTGGGGATCCATGGCCTTTTTAATGCCAAGTCCGTCACAAAGAGGGCAAGCGCCAAAAGGATTATTGAATGAAAAAAGACGTGGCTCAATTTCAGGAATAGAAAATCCAGAGATTGGGCAAGAAAATTTTTCTGAAAAAATAAGTCGTTTGTGTGTTTCATTTTTTGACTTATTTGCCGATTCCTTTGTGGTTTCTTTTTGTGCTAAAGGTTGGTCTGCCATTTCAGCAACGGCAATGCCATTTGCTAGCTTTAAACAGGTTTCAATACTATCTGCTAAGCGAGAGGCAATGTCATTGTTTACAACAATACGATCTACCACCACATCTATGTCATGTTTATACTTTTTATCAAGAGGAGGAATATCAGGAATTTCATAGAATTTTCCGTCAACTTTAGCACGTTGAAAGCCTTTTTTTAAAAGCTCGGCTAGCTCTCTTTTGTATTCTCCTTTTCGTCCTCGTACTAAAGGGGCCATAATAAAAATTCGTGTCCCTTCTGGTAAGTCCATAATTTGATCAATCATTTGGCTTACCGTCTGGCTTTCAATAGGAAGTCCTGTCGCTGGTGAATGAGGAATACCAATGCGTGCAAAGAGAAGTCGCATATAGTCATAGATTTCAGTGACAGTTCCAACCGTTGAACGAGGGTTACGGCTGGTTGTTTTTTGTTCAATAGAGATGGCGGGAGAGAGACCATCTATGCGATCAACATCGGGTTTTTGCATCACTTCGAGAAATTGGCGCGCGTAAGCTGAAAGGCTTTCAACATAACGGCGTTGACCTTCGGCGTAAATTGTATCAAAAGCTAAAGATGATTTGCCTGATCCAGAAAGTCCTGTGATAACGATGAGTTTATCACGAGGAAGGTCGAGATCAATATTTTTAAGATTATGTTCACGTGCGCCGCGAATGGAGATGTATTTTTGGTGAACCATATTCTGTCCTTGGCATATATAACAAAAATCGAGCATCACAACTAGGATAAAACTGTTTTTTAGAATTACAACGCGTTCAATTGCTCTAAAGGGGATAAAGAATGTAACTTCTGTGGAAAGAAAAACCTAGAAAACAGCTTTTTATTCTGTGGTGATCGAATAAAACTATGCGTTGTTATCATCTTTTGTTATAATTACACGATACGATATTTTAGAAAGGGTAACAAAATCCACATTGAAGGTCAATTGCAGATATGCAGATGACAAGGTCAAGATGGTAATGACCGCTCTATAAAAAAGATTATTTGCAAATTAAAATTTTGGAGTTTATGCGATGGCTGGTAGCCTTAATAAAGTTATTTTGATTGGTAATCTTGGTGCAGATCCTGAAATCCGCCGTTTGACCTCTGGTGATCAAGTAGCAAATTTACGGATTGCTACGTCAGAGAGTTGGCGTGATCGTAATACAAATGAACGAAAAGAGCGAACCGAGTGGCATAATATCGTTATTTTTAACGAAAATCTTATCAAAGTTGTAGAGCAATATTTAAAAAAAGGCAGCAAAATTTACATTGAAGGTCAGTTGCAAACACGAAAGTGGCAAGATCAAAATGGGAATGACCGTTATACAACAGAGATCGTTTTGCAAAAATACCGTGGTGAATTGCAAATGCTTGATGGACGTGGGAGCTCTGGTGGGGAGCAAATGCAAGGGGCAAATCAAGCGAGTTACGGCAGTGGTGGTTTTGCTGATAGTAGTTCAAATCAGAAAAATGCTTTTGGTCATCACAACAACCAACCAGAAGAAAGTTTTTCACATAAATTAGACGATGATGTACCTTTTTAATCATTGTTAGAATGCGGTATTATTATTGTTTTTTGTTGTTTGTTTTAAGATTTTTAAAGTCTGGGGAGATTTAAGTCTTGTGTATTTTATCTATGATTTTAAATACAAATAAATAACATGTTGAAAATTATTGTTAAATTTCCTTTCTTTCAAGGGAGAGAAATTAGCATTTTTTTGCATTTTTCGATATAAACTAAAGCGAAATGATTCTTTTTTGAAAGTCTTGAAGCTGTGAGCGATCTTACTCCATACCCAGAACGTGATGTGCTGAATGGTATTGAACCAATCAGTATTATTGATGAAATGCAACGCTCTTATCTCGATTATGCTATGAGTGTGATTGTTTCGCGTGCACTTCCGGATGTACGTGACGGTCTCAAACCTGTTCATCGGCGTATTCTTCATGCCATGAATGAAATGGGACTTTCTTTTAATAAGTCTTATCGTAAGTCTGCAGGGGTTGTTGGTGAGGTTATGGGGAAGTTCCATCCCCATGGTGATGCTTCAATTTATGATGCTTTGGTGCGTATGGCACAGGACTTCTCTTTGAGAAATCCCTTGATTGATGGTCAAGGAAATTTTGGTTCTGTTGATGGTGATCCGCCGGCAGCAATGCGTTATACAGAATGTCGCTTAGAAAAAGTTTCACAAGAGCTATTAGCAGATATTGATAAAGAAACGGTTGATTTTCAGGATAATTATGATGGGCGAGAACGTGAACCGATCGTTTTACCAGCACGTTTCCCTAATCTTTTGGTTAACGGATCAGGTGGTATTGCTGTGGGAATGGCAACCAATATTCCTCCCCATAATCTTGGTGAAGTCGTGGATGGTTGTATTGCTTTGATTGATGATCCCAGTATCACACTTGATAAAATTATTGAAATTATTCCAGGTCCTGATTTCCCTACTGGTGGTATTATTCTTGGCCATTCTGGTGTTCGTGCGGCTTATGAAACAGGACGTGGTTCCATTATTATGCGCGCTAAAGTTGATATCGAAGAAATTCGCAGTGGTCGGCAGGCAATTATTGTGAGTGAAATTCCTTATCAAGTTAATAAAGCAACGATGATTGAGAAAATGGCTGAATTGGTGCGTGATAAACGCATCGAAGGAATTGCTGATTTGCGTGATGAATCTGACCGTGATGGATATCGCGTTGTTATTGAACTCAAAAAAGATGCTGTTGCAGAAATTGTTTTGAATCAATTGTATCGTTATACGCCACTGCAAACTTCTTTTGGTTGTAATATGGTGGCTTTAAACGGGGGAAAACCTGAACAGATGACGTTGCTTGATATGCTTCGTGCATTCGTTTCTTTCCGTGAAGAGGTTGTCAGCCGGCGGACAAAATATCTTTTGCGTAAAGCACGCGAGCGGGCCCATGTTTTGGTTGGTCTTGCTCTTGCTGTTGCCAATATTGATGAAATTATAGCGCTTATTCGTAAAGCTCCTGATCCACAGACAGCGCGTGCGCAATTAATGGAACGACGCTGGCCGGCTGCTGATGTCGCGCCTTTGATTAAACTTATTGACGATCCCCGTCATATTATCCATGGGGACAATACTTATAATCTTTCTGAAGAGCAGTCGCGCGCTATTTTAGAATTACGTTTGCAAAGATTGACAGCACTGGGGCGGGATGAAATTGCTGATGAATTAAATAAGATCGGTGTGGATATTGCTGATTACTTAGGTATTTTGGCATCGCGTTCACGCATCATGGGCATTGTGAAAGATGAATTGAATGCTCTTCGTGAAGAATTCGCTACGCCTCGACGTACTGTGTTTGGTTTTGGTAGCGCTGAGATGGAGAGCGAAGATCTGATCGCGCCAGAGGATATGGTGGTTACTGTGAGCCATAGTGGTTATATTAAGCGCGTTCCTCTCAATACATACCGTGCGCAACGCCGTGGTGGAAAGGGGCGTTCTGGTATGTCTACAAAGGATGAGGATTTTGTTACACGATTATTTGTGGCGAATACACATACACCGGTTCTTTTCTTTTCATCACGTGGGATTGTTTATAAAGAAAAAGTTTGGCGTTTGCCACTTGGTACGCCGCAGTCGCGCGGACGGGCTTTGATTAATCTGCTTCCCTTACAGCAAGGTGAGCGCATCACAACGATTATGCCTTTACCAGGGGATGAGTCGCATTGGAGTGAATTGGATGTTATGTTCGCAACGACGCGTGGAACGGTGCGCCGTAATAAATTATCAGATTTTGTTCAGGTGAATCGTAATGGCAAAATTGCCATGAAACTTGATGAAGAAGGAGATGAAATTCTTTCTGTTGAAACTTGTACGGAACATGATGATGTCGTGCTTATAACGGCTAATGGACAGTGTATTCGTTTTCCTGTCGTTGAGGTTCGTGTTTTTGCAGGGCGTAATTCAGTTGGAGTGCGTGGTATTAATTTAGCTAATGGTGATAAAGTCATTTCGATGACACTCTTAGAACATGTTGAAGCCACATCGGTTGAGCGTTCTGCTTACGTCAAACGTATGATTAATGAGCGCCGTGCTGTGGGGGCTGAAGCCGAGACGGATGATATTGTCACTTTTGATGAAGAAGAGGGAGAGGCAGAAACAGAGTTGACAGAGGAACGCTATGCAGAACTTCATGCACGCGAACAGATGCTTTTAACAGTAAGTGAGTTTGGTTATGGGAAACGATCTTCCTCTTATGAATTCCGTATTTCGGGACGTGGCGGGAAAGGAATTCGTGCAACGGATCCATCTAAAACGGCTGAAATTGGCAAATTAGTGGCGGCTTTTCCGGTGAATGCGCAAGATCAAATTATGTTGGTATCAGATGGAGGGCAGCTTATTCGTGTTCCTGTTGAGGGTATTCGTATAGCGGGGCGTTCGACTAAGGGCGTGACGATTTTCAATACAGCGGAAGGCGAAAAAGTTGTATCAGTTGAGCGTATTTCTGAAGCCGAGGATGATGATAACCAATTAGATGGTGAGGCAGGGGAACCTTCTAATACGGTTGATGTGAGCGAGAAGAAATAATTTTGAAAAGTGTAGAGTGAAATGGAGAAAATTGCTCTTTATGCGGGTTCCTTTGATCCTTTTACAAATGGTCATCTTGATATTTTACAAGGCAGTTTTGCTTTAGCTGATAAGGTCGTTGTGGCTATAGGGGTACAGGCTAAAAAAGAACCACTTTTTAGTTTTGAAGAGCGTGTTGCTTTAATTACTGGGGCAGGAAAAGAGTTGTTAGATATAGGTCCTGAACGGTTGCAGGTTATTTCATTTGATACTCTTTTGATTGATAAGGCGCGTGAAATTGGTGCTTCCTTTCTTATTCGCGGGTTGCGTGATGGCACTGATTTTGATTATGAAATGCAAATGGCGGGGATGAACAATATCATGGCTCCTGAATTGCAAACGGTTTTTTTGCCAGCGAGTGTTTCTGGGCGGGTAATAACTTCCACATTGGTACGTCAGATCGCTTCTATGGGAGGTGATGTAACGCCCTTTGTGCCTGCAAATATTGCGAGAGCTTTGTGCTTAAAATTTCAATTTTCAGGAGAGAATGATTATGTATCTTAGGTTTTTTGCTGTTTTGACATGTCTTTTTTGTTTTTTTTCATTAAGCGCTGTGGCAAATGATTCTAATGCCACTGATAACTCGAATGTGCTTGTTTTATCCCTCAAAAAGGGTGATGTGGTGATACGTCTTCGTCCTGATCTAGCGCCAAAGCATGTTGCACAAATCAAAAAATTAACAAAAGAAGGTGCTTACAACAATGTTGTCTTTCACCGTGTTATTCCAGACTTTATGGCACAGACTGGTGATGTAAAGTTTGGAAAAAAGGACAGTGTAGAATTTGATCTTAGGCGCGTTGGTATGGGAGGCTCACATTATCCTAATATACCGGCGGAGTTTTCAAAGCAGCCATTTAAGCGTGGTACTGTTGGTATGGCACGTTCACAAGATCAAAATTCTGCTAATTCTCAATTCTTCATTTGTTTTGCTGATGCTGCTTTTTTAAATGGTCAATATACGGTTATTGGAGAAGTCATAAAGGGAATGGATGTTGTTGATAAAATTAAAAAAGGGTCCACAAGTAATAATGGATCTGTAACAAATCCTGATGTTATTAATGCTGCTGTTTTGCAAGCTGAGAGATGAATTAAAGGAGACTAGCCCTATGGCCGAAATGAGAGATTTAGAAAATACCTTAATTCTTGAAACAACCAAGGGTAAGGTGACTATTGAACTTTTTGCTGACTTAGCTCCTAGTCATGTTGCACGTATTAAAGAGCTTGCGCGCGAAGGGGCTTATGATAACGTTATTTTTCACCGTGTTATCGATGGTTTTATGGCGCAAACTGGTGATGTGCAATTTGGCAAAAAGGACGGCGAAAAATTTAATTTATCACGTGCGGGTATGGGTGGTTCAGAGAAACCTAATTTAACAGCAGAGTTTTCGAAACTTTCTCATAAGCGTGGTACAGTTTCTATGGCACGCAGCCAGAATCCAAATTCTGCTAATTCACAATTTTTTATTTGCTTTGCCGATGCTCCTTGGCTTGATCGTCAATATTCCATATGGGGACAGGTTATTGAGGGCATGGAGAATATTGATCAAATTAAGCGTGGTGAACCTGTTGTAGATCCTGATGCAATCATTAGAGCTATAATTGCTGCGGATATAGAATAGGATTATCCATTTCAGCTGTAAAAGCACTAAGTGAAGATATTTTCCGTCTGATTGTTATCTTGTGTGTTGTGAAAAATAATTGTCGTGATTTTAATCCATAAAAGGATATGGTGTATCTTTTCACGCATTAAACTTCGTTCCTTTTAGAGCTAATGAGCTTACGGCGTATTGTTTTGCCATTGTTGGCAAATACCGCACTATAAGAGAGAAAGTATAAGATTTAATGTTGACGTGATACCGCTTGCTTGTAATTTTGATAAGATTAATCTGTTTAACAATAAATATTTAGAACTTATTGTTTTTATAGCCACTTTTGTATTTCAGGTGAGTTGGTTGAAACTTATTTTTTATGTAAATGCAATTTGCTAAGCAATTATCGCGTGTAATAGTTTGCATTCGGTGTATTTGTTTGGATAAAATGATGATTTTGCTTTGCTTTTTTGCGCTTTTGGCAATTCTTTTTCTGAAACCAAGTATTCATCATAACTGATATATGGTAATTTGAGTATAGATATGAGATATAATTTTGATATAAGCAATAATGTGCTTTTTCGATGTAATATATTATTTTATTCATATAGTAATCAAGGTGTGGTGAGATATAGAAAGCAAAATATGGAGCTTTTTTATTTGTAAAAAAAGTGACAAGCTATTCTTTACGAATTTGCATTTTATGAGGAGATGAAGGAGAAGCTTTAGGCTGTTTACGTTTATCTATAGACGTCATTTTTTCTATGAAAGTAAAATCTATTTGAAACTCTAGGCAAGATCTTAGAGATTTCTTCTATCAATATAAAATTCTCTAAGTATGATCGCTAGTGAAAGTATGTGAAAATAAGAATATTGTTGTTAAAAAAAATCTCATAACTCTCTAAAATTTATAGTGGGGGAGCATGGATATCTTGGCGTGTAATGTTGTTAGATCCTTCTGAGAAATGGAAATTATTACGTTGATTGTGATCATGGTTTGGTCGTGAAGATTTCTTTATCTCGTTTCATTTTTTATGCTAGTGACATTGTTTAGCAAATCGAGAATCAATCCATAAAGTTTATGATGCTACCTCTGAAGAGAGGTATAGCTTTTCTTTTCTATGGCAGTATGAAACTATGGAAGTAAAAAGACGAGAGTGATGATAAAAACATTTCATTATAGAAAGATTGCTCAAGATGGTTATGCCCGTCGTGGTGAAATTATAACGGGTCGTGGGGCTATTCGTACACCTGCATTCATGCCAGTTGGGACGGCAGGAACTGTTAAAGCTATGTATATGGACCAGATACGTACTCTTGGAGCAGATATCATTTTGGGCAATACTTATCATTTAATGTTGCGTCCAGGAGCCGAGCGTGTTGCGCGTTTAGGAGGCTTACATGAATTTTCACGCTGGTTTGGACCTATTTTAACCGATTCTGGTGGGTTTCAGGTTATGTCATTGGAGGGAATACGCAAAATTACTGAACAAGGTGTGATATTTCGCTCTTATATTAATGGAGCGTATTATGAAATGAGTCCAGAGCGTTCGATTGAAATTCAGGGGCTTCTTGATGCGGATATCCAGATGCAATTGGATCAATGTATTGCATTACCTGCAAGTGAAAAAGAAATAGAAGCTGCTATGGAACTTTCATTGCGGTGGGCACAGCGTTGTAAAACAGCTTTTGGTGAGCAGACAGAAAAAGCATTGTTTGGTATTGTTCAAGGTGGTGATAATATGAAATTGCGTGAACGTTCTGCTCAAGCATTAAAAGAGATGGACTTGAAAGGCTATGCTATTGGAGGGCTAGCTGTTGGTGAACCGCAGAGTGTTATGACTGCTGTATTGGATGTTACTTGTCCGATTTTGCCAGAAGATAAGCCACGTTATCTCATGGGAGTTGGAACACCTGATGATATTTTACAAAGCGTTGCTCGTGGTATTGATATGTTTGATTGTGTGATGCCAACACGTGCGGGGCGCCATGGTTTGGCTTTTACACGTTTTGGAAGAATTAATTTGCGTAATGCGCGTTATGCGGAAGATCCACATCCTCTTGACCCACAGTCTCTTTGTCCTGCGGCAAATGATTATAGTTGTGCTTATTTGCATCATTTGATTAAATCTGGTGAATCTCTTGGTGGTATGTTGTTAACTTGGAATAATCTTTTTTACTATCAACAACTTATGCAAGGAATTCGTGATGCTATTGAGGAGGGGTGTTATGCCGATTTTTGTGCTGAAACCCGTGCTTTATGGGCGCAAGGACGCTAAAGAGTTAATCCTCATGCATTGGTATCTGCTTTTTCATATTGTTCAATTTGTTTTGTATTAAAAGTTTTACTAAAGAAAAAGTGGAAGATGCTTTTTAAAAGCACAAAACTGTCTTGGAATAAAACATGATTGCACAGCTTTATCGAGGTTATTCTTTTTGCAATTGTGATAGTGAACAGAAACTGTTACTCCGGTACGCGCTACCTGATCCGGAGAAAAACAGTTTGTTTCTGTTTCTAATAATTGTTTAGAGCAACAATGTTAATGAGGGGTTAGCGAACCCTTAAAGAAGTATGAAAATTGCGCTTTTATAGACTAATTTTTGTATTTTTTTCATGAGAAAATGAAGTTTTAAAAAAGTTCTCTCATTTAGGGGGTGGCTATGAAGCTGATTTCATTTAAATTGTAAGTGAGAAAATTTTAAATAATGAATATTTTTAAGTTCTTAGCTTATTTTTATAAGAATATTTGCATAATTGAAGTTCTGTATTCATTACGAAATGATTGTAGTTGCTCTATCGTTTAAAAACAAATTCTATTTATAAATACGCATTTTAAAGCTAACGCTGTTGTTTTTTTCGTTGTGGACGATGTTTTAATGATACGTTGAAATTTTTAGATGTAGATGTAAGACAGGCTCTGAGTTTATTTGTGCCACGTTACAGATATTTATAATTGAAATATCACGATACAGAAATGATGACAGTGAAAAATTCTCATAAACAAAACATTCTTGCATCAGGGGTTGATTCTCATACACGGTGTTTGGCAATTTTCGCTCTTGCGGTGGGAAGTTTTGCGATTGGTACGGCAGAGTTTGTGGCAATGGGGCTACAGCCAGAGATGGCGCAAAGCTCATCTGTTGATATTCCGACAGCAGGTCAGTATATTTCTGTTTATGCACTGGGTGTTGTGATTGGAGCTCCTCTTTTAGCTGTTGTAACAGCTCCTTTCTCACGTAAAACTGTTTTGGCAGGATTGATGTTTTTTTATGCGCTGGCAAATATTGTTAGTGCTCTTTTTTCTGATTTTAGCATATTGATAACGTTACGCTTTATCAGTGGACTTCCCCATGGCATTTATTTTGGTCTTGCGACTCTATTTGCAGCTTCAATGGTGGAAATGAATGAGCGTTCCAAAGCTGTTGGCTATGTTATGCTTGGTTTGACAATTGCGACCGTTTTAGGAGCACCAAGTGCAACTTGGATTGGTCAGCTTGTTGGTTGGCAGATTGCTTTTATCCTTGTTGGCGCTCTTGCTTTATTATGTTGTTTACTTATTTGCAAGTTTTTGCCCTCTGATTTGCATCTCTCAAAAACAACCCCTCTACGCGAACTTTCTGCATTAAAGCAAAAACAAGTATGGTTTCTTTTAATGATGGTTTCGATTGGAGCCTCAGGATTATTTTCTGTTTTTACTTATATTAAGTCAACATTAATGCATATTTCTGGTGTTCCGCTTGAGTGGGTACCATTTATTATGCCGTTAGTTGGATTTGGAATGGTGGTAGGAAATCTTTTAGGACCTAAATTTGCAGTTAAAGTTGGTCTTTCACCAATGATATTTTTTTCTATGCTTTGGAGTACATTTGTTTTTTTTCTGTTTTTCTTTTTATCCCATGCTTCGTTAACGGCAGCATTAGGATGTTTTTTTGTTGGTACTTCTTTTGCCGCTATGCCTTCTATACAAACAAAAATCATGGATATTGCTCTTCATGGACAGATTTTGGCAGGAGCATTAATGCAATCTGCTTTTAATATCGCCAATGCTCTTGGTGCAGAATCTGGAGGATTGGTTTTAAAGTTGGGCTATAGTTACGAATATACCGCCCTTGTTGGAAGTGTTTTAACCTTCTGTGGATTAGTGATTTTTTGCATTTCATGGTCTATGGAAAAGCGTGTTTAATATTTTTGATTTATTCAGCTTTTTGATTGTCCTGTTGGATTTTTTAATATGCTATAGGAAACACGTAGAGCAAATGGAATACCAAGAAAAAATAAAAGACTAATCAGTGCCACAAGCAGGGTTTTTGCGGCTGAAATCATCCCTACTACTCCTCCAGGATTAAAGAGACCAGCAAGATTGGTAATTGTTCCTGCAAGTGCTGCGCTTAATGCAGCTGAAAAAAGTTGTACAGAGGTAAGGGATTCACTAGCACGTAAAGCATCTTCATCATTTGCACATTGTAATATTCGTTTTAGCAAATGCGGCCATGCTATGCCAGCACTCATCCCGATAGTAAATAATGAACATAAAATGATAAAAATATATTCAGATGGAGAAGTGTCTGTTGGAACGAGCCATAAAAGAATGCTTATGCCCAAAAGACTTAATAGAGGGGAATATATAATGAGGCTGTGAACTTTTTTTGTGGATATACCAGCGCTTGATAGAGAACCACATGTCCAACCAAAACTCATGAGGGATGCTATATAACCGGCAATAAGTGGAGGCTGACCATGAAGCTCTTGAAGAAAAAGTGGAAAATAAAGCTCTATACTATATACGACTATAGTTATAATAAGTATCAATGCATAGACAGGAAAAAACTCAGAAGAGAAAGAAAAAGAGTTGCGCGGTAACATAGGATGAAGTGTAAACGTTTCGATCTTTGCTAGAACAAAGAGAAGGCTCAATCCGATTACTAACCCACAGATTTTTGCAACTGTAGCATTCATAGCTCCCCCAATAGAAATGATAAAAATCAACAAAGTGAGTGTGAGGAGTTGTGCGAGAGGGAGTGGGGATTTTGGAATATCATTTTTATTTTCTTTTGGTAAAACCTTAAAGGCTATGATCCAGAAGATTATTGCTAATGCCCCAATGATCCAAAAGGATGCCCTCCATACACCATAATGTATGCAAATGCCACCGATAGCTGGTCCTAATAGGATTGATACTCCCCACATTCCGGAGATAACACTTAATGCATGTGACCATACAGATGGATTGCAGACAATACGTATCATAGAATAGGATAGAGATAGTAAAGAGCCGCTTCCAAATCCTTGAATAAAGCGCCCTATCAAAAATAAGAGCATAGTAGACGCAAGACTACATATAAAGGTTCCTACGATAAAGATCAATCCAGAGATAATATAAGCTTTGCGAGGGCCGATTTCCCCTAATATTTTTGTTGCAAGTGAAGTCCCAAGAAGTGATGCTATAATAAAAACAGTTGCTACCCAAGAATAATAAAGATCACCGTTCATCTCACTCATAAGAGAGGGTAAAATGGTGACAACAATATAGATATTGGTGGCGTGTAACATAACACCACCTGTAAACGTCAAAAAGCGAATACCATTCTTCCCCCATAAGAGTACAGACCAGCCTTGTTTTTTCACTGTTATTACTATTAGTAAAAAGTTAACTTCCCTTACTTTATAAGACAGCTCTTTGAATTTGCCAAGAGAGATTCAAAGCTCTTCTTGCGCAGAGCTTTGAAATTTAAATGAGATTATAATTTAATACTCCATTACGTTTTTAAGATTTTCATTAATTTTATCAAGGAATCCTGTTGTAGAGAGCCATTTTTGTTTAGGTCCAACCAAAAGGGCAAGATCTTTAGTCATAAAACCTTCTTCAACGGTTTTAATACAAACTTTTTCCAATGCTGTGGCAAAGTTTTTTAATTTTTCATTTTTATCCAATTTGGCACGATGCGCTAGCCCACGTGTCCATGCGAAAATAGATGCAATAGAATTTGTTGATGTTTCTTCATTTCTTTGATACTGGCGGTAATGGCGTGTTACTGTACCATGTGCAGCTTCTGCTTCAACAATTTTACCATCTGGCGTCATGAGAACAGAAGTCATGAGTCCAAGCGAGCCAAAGCCTTGAGCAACGATATCTGATTGCACATCACCATCATAGTTTTTACATGCCCAGACATATCCACCTGACCATTTAAGTGCAGAAGCAACCATGTCATCAATGAGGCGATGTTCGTAATATAACTTACGATTTTCAAATTCGGTTTTAAATTCTGTCTCAAATATTTCTTGAAAGATGTCTTTAAAACGACCATCGTAAGCTTTTAGTATAGTGTTTTTTGTTGAAAGATAAACTGGAAGATTCCGCTGTAGGCCGTAATTAAAAGATGCGCGCGCAAAGTCGCGGATGGATTCATCAAGGTTATACATAGCCATAGCAACCCCTGCGCTTGGAGCGTCAAAGACATCATGTTCGATAACTTGATTGTCATCACCAACAAATTTAATACTTAATTTTCCTTTACTAGGAAATTTAAAATCTGTTGCTTTATACTGATCACCAAAGGCATGACGCCCTATAATAATTGGTTTTGTCCAGTTAGGTACGAGACGTGGGACATTCTTACAGATAATAGGTTCGCGAAAAATAACTCCCCCTAAAATATTACGAATCGTACCATTGGGTGATTTCCACATTTTTTTTAAGTTGAACTCTTTAACACGTGCTTCATCTGGTGTGATGGTTGCACACTTTATGCCAACTCCATATTTTTTGATAGCATTGGCAGAATCGATCGTTACCTGATCATTGGTTGCATCTCGATTTTCGATAGAAAGATCATAATATTTGAGATCAATGTCGAGATAAGGATGGATCAATTTATCTTTGATATATTGCCAAATGATCCGGGTCATTTCATCCCCATCAAGTTCAACAACGGGGTTTTCTACTTTGATCTTTGCCATTAGAAGTCCTTTTTTGTTTAAGTAATATTATATTTTATAACACTTTCAGACTTGTTATGAAAAGTAAAAACAAGAATGATGAAGAACTCTTCAAATATGATATCAATTAAAGATATGTCTTTCTAGCAAGTAAAAATTTTATTGGGGAGTTCATGTGTTAGGTGGATCTTACTGATGGTATAGGGTTTATTCATTTTATTGACAGTTTTTTCAATTATTATATGAGCTTAGTAAAGTCATGATTTGTTGGTGTAAAAATCCACTGTGATAAAGAGGGGATAATGAGCAATTGATTATATAAACTCATTTTTTGCTAATCTTTCAGGATGTTCCGGAAATGATTAAAGTCACTTTGAGTAAAAAAACTTATAAAGGCTAGAGCTAAGCTTTAATCAAAAACTTACACTATATATTTTATGTTCGTACAGCTTATAAATTCTTTCTTAATACGAGATGGAATTATCAAAAGATTCTCTTGTTGATTGAGTTCTCACTTTTGATTATCGGTGTGTAAAGTACTATCTTTATCTTATTCTTTAACTTTAAAAGAGTATATAAAATCAATATCTTATTTAATAAAAGAGGCGGGGTAAGTCTAAAGAGAGTTTAGAAGCATCCAAATCATTTTTATAAATAATTTACCAAGAAAATACTCTGTAGAGGCATATTGGAAAATTCTATTCCCTCATTTTCGTTCTAGTATCCCATACTTTCATTTTATATAAATAAAATCAATACGTTATTTTATAAAAAAGAGAGTATGGTACGCCCAAGGGGCAAAAAGAAAGCAAATAAAATCAAAAATTTATATTGAATATAAGGGGATTGATAGATTCTGATTCTATAATGTTTTATTTGCTTCTACCCCTAACTTTTTTGGAGCTTTTTTATCGCTTCTATTGCTAGTCTTTTACGGTCTGCGCTCTTTGTATAAAGAGATGCCATTTGGTCTTCTGTCCAGCCAAAAATTGCTTTGAGTTGTGAAACTGTTGCACCGGAATTAGCGGCGCGTGTTGCTGCTAATTTTCTCAATCCGTGTGCTGATTTTTTAATTCCAGCTGCATTACAAGCGTCTCTAAATGCATTTCCAAAGCTTTCTTTGATAAATTTTTGATTCGTTTTACTACAGATGAATGTTTCTTCTCCAACAGGACCAATTTTAAGTGTCTTTGCTAATTCTGGTAAAATGGGAAGAAAAACATCTGTTTGGAATTTACTTTTTTCTGTTTTGAGATGAATGATATTATCTTTTACATCTTTCCAACCAATACGAACGACATCACCACGACGTAAACCCGTATACAAAAGAACATCAATCCAAACACGTTCATGGGTACCATGCGACCAGTGTTGGTAATATTTTTCAACATCTTCTTCTGTCCAAACAGCAAAGCCATCTTTATTGTTAAGAGCTGGTCTTTTTACTCCTACAGTTGGATTAGTCTCCAAAAGACCTTGTTCAATTGCCCAATTAAAAAGTCCATTAAGGGCTTTCAGAAAGTTTCTAGCCATTGCTGGTGTTTCTTTACGCCGTTCAACACCAGCTATGATATGTTTTTTTTCAATTGCTTTGTATGGAATGTTTCCTATGCTATCACATACCTTCATAAGTATAGTTTCTTTTTGTCTTTTCGTAGCTTTAGCGTAGCTATGCCAATCAGAGCTGTTAAAATACTGTTTCAGCAGCCATGCAAATGAACCTTCAGTGAGTTTACCGGTTTTAGATTTTGGGAGTATAAGTCCTTGTAATTCGGCAATTGCCATTTTGTAGTTGTCAACAAATTCTTGTGTTCCATAGGTTCCACGGATTCTAATACGTTTCCCATGACCAATGCGTACATACCATATGATTTTGCCATGGCGTGTGATTTCTTTGAGAAGATAAGGAGGGCGTGGTTTTGGCATGGTGACAGCCTATAAGACGATATCATAAT